>CAMDGU010000020.1 GCA_945897885.1 Chitinophaga pinensis | reverse complement strand
TCGGTTGACGAGAATCTAAAGAGCCTAAAAATATATCCACTGTTTGAAAAGGCATATTATAATTTAGGAGTGTCGTATTATAATCTTGGTGATAAGGATAATGCCTTAAAAGCATATCGAGGTGCTCTAAATTTGCTGCCTGATTATAAAGATGCCCTCAATAATTCAGGGGTTATTTTCTTCGAAAAGGGGATTCATGATAGTGCAATGGTTTATTTTGAAAAAGTTATAAAAATAGACCCCAACTCAGGAGGTGGTTATGGCAACTTAGGAGCCTGCTACCATAATAAAGGAGATTTTACCAAGGCATTGTTTTACTACGAAAAAGCTATTGCATCAAACCAAGGAAATTCTTTGGTATACTCTAATATGGCCAAAATTTACCAGATATTAGGAGAGACAGAGAAGGCAAAATTATTTTTTGCAAAAGCTAGTCAGTGAGAGGACCATATTTTGTAATTAGGTTTCAATTAAATAGCTAATTATTTATTTATAAAAATGGGTTTGGTTTTTAAGTAAAAAAATATAATTTTGCACTCCTTTTAAAAAATAACATCACATGAAGAGGACCTTTCAACCATCCAATAGAAAAAGAAGAAACAAACACGGTTTCAAATCGCGTATGGCTACAAAAAACGGCCGCAAAATTATTGCTGCTCGCAGAGCCAAAGGACGCCACAAACTTACGGTTTCTGACGAAGGACGTCATAAATTTCAATAGTAAATAATAGCCATTGGCTGATGGCAGGGTTATACACGTTATCCAAAAATGAGCGGTTAGCCAGTCAAAAGCTGATTGATAAAATCTTTAAAAGAGAGGGTGAACTGATTTCAAAGTTTCCCCTCTCTTTTATTTTTTTACAGCATTCACTAACTGAAAATGTGCCGGCTCAAATTCTTTTCTCTGTGCCGGCAAAAAAAATAAAGAAGGCCCATGACCGCAATCGCATAAAGCGGCTAATGCGAGAAAGCTATAGGTTGCAAAAGCCTGCTTTTTACGAAGTAATCAACAAAATTCCGGGTCGTCAGTTTGCATGCTGTTTAATGTATAACACTACCACGCTTCCCGATTTTGATCAAATAGATTCAAAAATTAAATATTTGCTAAATGAGTTTAGTAAATCAAAAATTCATCATTTCCCAAAAATTGAAACAAAAGAATGACTAAATTGATAAAGGATTTTTTTAAGCTTTTGGCCTATCCGTTTTTGGCACTCATTTGGTTTTATCAAAAAGCCATTTCACCTTGGTTGCCATCCTCATGCCGCTACACTCCTACTTGCTCACAATATGCTAAAGAAGCCTTATTGAAACATGGTGTAATTAAAGGCAGCAGGCTATCCGCCAAACGTATTTTAAGTTGCAATCCATGGGGTGGCCATGGTCACGACCCTGTACCGTAGGTTTGTTTAGAAAATTCTTCAAAATGAACCAAAATAATTTTAAATATTTGCATTAAGGTATTTAATCGCTACTTTAACGAAAAATAATCTTATGAAAATTATAGACATTAAACTTCAAACCATAAAGAGGTTAGCAGGTTTTTCTCGCTTTACCACTTTATTGCTTCTAATTGTGCTTTTTACTCCACAGTGTAAAGAGGAAAAAATTAATGCCAGAAATAATCTAGGTGATAAAAAAATTGACAATGTTGCTTATGTTACTTTGGCTGATAGTTTTTTTGTTGACTTAGATGTTGCCCAAATTTATGCTGAACATATGGATGCAGCAGATACTTCTTATCATGGTGAAGAAGAAAGGGAAATTGAAAGTGTTTATCCAATTGAGGATGAAGAAGAGATACCTTGTATGTGGGTCTTCAATTATGAGGGAGGTGGTTGGCTTATATTAAGTGCTGACTACCGATGTGAGCCAATATTGGCATTTGCTTCGATTGGAAGTTTTGCACCAGATACAATACCAGGTGGATTAGAAATGTGGATTGATGCGAGTGTAGAAAGCATCAATTTTTTACGATCTGGAGATCATGATAATACACCAGAAGGTGTCTATGCTTGGCAGACAGAACAAACTAGAAATAATTTATTACCCCATCTAGTTGGGAAGCCAAGTTTGCCAAGAATTACTGGCTATTCTTCACCATGCCCTTCTTACACTCAAGTAAAGGGGCCATTATTGTTAACTGAATGGGGGCAAGGATGTACATATAATAACAATACATCGACATGTTCGTCTGGCGGTGTCTGTGGACACAAGTGGGCAGGATGTGTGGCTGTAGCCGTTGGGCAGGTATTGCATTATTTTAATAAAACGAGTTGTTGCACGGGAGGTTATACCTATAGTAGTATGCCACTAAATCATGGAAATTCTTATCTTTCAGGGTTTCTGAAGCAAGTAGGAGATCAGGTTAATATGGATTATGGTTGTGATAAATCAGGAGCAAGTTGGAACGATTATAAAAATATATTTACTGTTTGGTATGATTATTCAAATAGCGACAATGGTAATTACAACTCTTCAACCGTTATTTCAAATATTTTGAATAACAAGCCTGTTGTTCTGAATGGTTGCAGGGTGCAGACATCAACAAATAAAAAATGGTGGCAATTTTGGAAACCAAAATATAATTATGAACACGGCCACGCTTGGGTTTGTGATGGAGTTACCTCAAAAAATAATTGTGGGTTGTTTACCTATGAATTGTTTCATATGAATTGGGGTTGGCATGAGGTTGATTCAACTACCCTCCTCCCTGATCCAGATGATAATGATTATAATGGATGGTACAGGTATACGGACTGGACTATACCAAATGGAAGAAATTATAAATATTGTAATAATATGGTATATAACCTTAACCCTTAAATAGCCATGAAAAATTTATCAGTATTATTACTTGCTTTATGTATTTTTGGCTGTAAGGATGAACCCAAAACAGCAGATTTGCCATTACAGAAACCTTTGTATTTTTCTTTTAAAGACACAAGTATTCTAAATACTTTATGTAGTGACTCATTCAAAATTTATGATAGTCTTTTTTCTTACAATATAAATGGTGCTGAGACCTTTTTCTCTGGAACTATTTGGAAAGGTTCACAGAAAGATTCTATGTCCTTTATATCTTCAAAAGTTGCAGATATTGTTTATCTATCCGCCGTTAAAAACATAAAAACATTTTACTTGCACTTACCTAATATGCGGAGAGATACTTTAATAGCAGATTATTTTGAAATTATTAAAAATCAGAATGGACAAAATACTTGTGTTTGTGATATGCCGTTAAAGGAATTAAAATTTAATGGTAAATATTACATTCGAAAAACGGATTATTCAATTAACGGAATTTACATTTTTGACAGGTAAGTTTGTATGGGTATCATTAAACTATATTTTGCCTTTTTTAAGGACAAATTATCAATAATTTTTTAAAACATGTGTGATAAAGGAAATTAATAGCCGTAATTTCGCAACTTTAATATTTATATACACTTAATTTTTTAACCAATGAACACAGGAACAGTAAAATTTTTTAACGCGTCAAAAGGCTATGGCTTTATCAAAAACAATGACAATGGCCAAGAGGTTTTTGTACACGTAACCGGTTTAATTGACCAAATTTCTCAAGACGACCAAGTAACTTATGATGTAGAAGTAGGAAAAAAAGGTCCTTCAGCCGTAAACGTAAAAAGAGCTTAAGATTATTTCTATCCCTACCCTATGGGAATATAATAATATGGATGGCTTAAAACCCTGCTTACGATTTGTGTAAAAACAAATTTTAAGCAGGGTTTCTTTGTTTTATGGCCTTTCATAAAATTCGTTTCCTATTTTCCGTAATAGGCAAACGGAGCCCAATAATAAGGATGGTTAAACCCTTGCATTTTGCTCAAATCAACTTGAGCTTTATGCAATGCTTCCACTTTGTTCATGGTTGAAATGTTTTCATAAAACTTTTTCATCAGCAAACTGGTGGCTTTGTCATCTACTTGCCAAAGTGAAGCTATTACAGTTTCAACACCTGCTGTTAAAAATGCTGAAGCGGTGGTTTGAGGCCAGCCTTCAACCAAATCATTTTTTACAGCAGTTTCGCAGGCAGATAATGCAACCAAAGTATATTCATCAATTTTATTTAGTTCGCCAATATCATTAAGGGTAAATCGGCCATTGTTAGCCATTACAAGATACGAACTATCAAAATTGTTATAATCCAAGATACCGTGCGTGGCAAGGTGCATTACATTGAAGTTGCCAGATTGTGCTATCAATTGTTCCTTGGTGGCTTCATTTCCTCTAAGTACCATTGAACTCGGGAATAGGGTTTTAATATCATTAACTTCCACCTCAGCTGCAGGAAGACTTTTATCGGCATTGCCCACGGCTATTATATGAAAATTTGCTAAATCTATGGATTGAGAACTACCCAAGAACTTAAGTCGGTTGCTGTAAAATACTGTAAACTCATCCATCAGATAGGTTACTTTTTTATTCTCCTCTTTAGCTATTAAAGCATGGAAGGGCAAGTAGTATAAATCGCCGTTAGGTATTATTGCTAATCGGGTTTTGGCTCCTATTTCATTTTTTACCGAGCCAATAAGCAAGTCATAAAGTTCCTTACTGGTTTCGTTCAATACCTTTTCAGGGTTGTCTACTTTTGGGGTATTAATTGTTTTAGAACCCCGGCGGGTAGTTGGCAAAAAAGTGGGATTACGGACCAAATTGTATACCATCATAATTTTTTTGCTTAGTACCTTGCTCTCAATATTTACAACTTTGGCAAAAACCGAATCTTTGGTGGCACAAAAAATATAAAGATTTTTTTCAGCCATCAAATACAGCAATACGGCCATATCAGGTGAAATGTTCTTTTTCTCAGCTCTGAAATCATCAGGGTTAACACTATTACTTATGTAAACCTGAATTTTTGGATTGTTTTTAACCAAATCCTGAACAAAATTTTTGTACTCCTTTTGACCAACTTTTTGTATGGCTTCTAGTTCCTTAATCAATTCAGTTTTTTGAAGCTCGGCGGGTTTTGATTTTTCCTTAATAATTTCGGCATTGATTTTTTCTAAAGCTTTTTGCTTTTCTTCGGCCTCAGCCAATGCCTTTTTGGTCTCGCCAGATGCACCCGTATCGCCGCCTTTTAGTTGTTTGAATTTGGCATTTAAAGCTTCATTATTTCCCCGTTCAAGGTAGGTAATGGCTTCTTCTATTTTGCCTTGTGCCAATAACCATTCAACTGCAGTTTCATACATTTTTTGTTGCAAATCGCCAGAAGTGAACATTTTTTGAGCCTCGGCACCTCCCGTTATCTGACTGCTTATTTGTTCCATTACAGCGATGGCTCGTTTTATACGTCTTAATGCCGTATCCTTTTGCCCAAGATTATTATAACTAAGTGCACTGTAATAATAGGCAGAATACAAATACTTTAAAAATCTGATGGGTTCCGATTTTTTTATTGTTTTGTCAAACCATCTTATAGCTTCCTTATATTCTTTCAATTCATATTTGGTTCGGCCTATCAGGTTATAAATATCAGTTGTTATTTCTATTTCGCCTGAGTCACCTTCTATTTCCAAAGCTTTAAAAATTTGCACCTCGGCTTCTTTATACTTTTGGCGACCAATATTGTATTTGGCAAACATTCGGTAGGCCATGCCTTTATTACGCTTGTCTTCTCTTTTTAACGAATTTTCAAGGCCTTGAGTAAGCCATTTTTCTGCTTCGGTATATTCTTTTTTTGAAACATATACTTCACCAATATTTATAGTAATCAAATTAAAGAATTCACTTTCAGGGTCCAAGCGTTTTAAAATATCCAAAGCTGGGAAAAAGTAACTTAATGAACTATCGTAATTGCCTTGATGGTAAAAAATAGTTCCAGCATTGTTTAGTGGAGTACCTCTGAAATATTCGCTATTTAAAACTTTATAAATACTGTCGGCCCTCATATAATAAGCTACAGCTGCAGTATAGCGTGATTGCTCATTATATAAATTTCCCATTTCAATATAATTGCTGGCCACGCCCCAAGGATTATCAGCCTTGGCATACAAATCAGCACTTTTGGTTAAATAATCAACCGATTGCTTGAAATGTCCGGTTACTCTTCCTAGTCCTCCCAAAGCTGAAAGGGCATTTGCAATAGCACTGCTATTTTTTATCTCTTCTGATAATTTTAAGGCTTCATTAAACTTCCGTTCAGCCTCCTTAAAATTCCCAATGTTGGAATAGTGGTAGCCAATATTTACTAAACTATAGGTTTGTTGAAGTCGGTCTTTTATTCTAATGTATATCTGCTGGCAACTGTCAAGGTAAGGTTTGGATTTGGAGTACATACCCATAGTTGCATATAAATTACCAATGGAATTTTGACATACAGCAATATTATATGGACTGCCCGTAGATTTGGCTATTTGCAGCGATTGCTGATAAATTTCCATAGCCTTTTTATTGTTTTTAAACTTTACTTCTGTTAAGTTCCCAATATAGTTAAGAGTGTACATTTGACCACCTTGATCTCCGGTTTCCTTTTGAATTATAAGAGCAGTATCTAAAAAACTGAGAGCAGGTTTAAATTTATTTTGCTTCGCAAAAACAGATGCAATATTGTAATACATATTACCCATTTCTGTTTTATCATTTAGTTCAGTATAAAGATTCAACGCTTCCTTATAATATTTTAAAGCGTTGCTATAATTCATGATTTTGTTTTCCAAACTGCCTCGTTTATTCGCCATCCCTGCCAGGTTAGATTTGTCCTCCAACTTTTTATAAATCTCAAAAGCCTTATCATAATAACTTGATGCTTTAGTGAATTCACCATTTTCTTTATACAAGGAACCTATTTGCCCTAAAGAATAAGCTACACCTGATTGGTCATCGGCCTGACTGCGATGCCTTACCGAACTATCATGAGCAGCTATAGCCTTGTCAAATTCACCGAGATTATATAAAGCCTGACCCACGTTAGACATTGAGTAACCCGCTCCATTTATATTGCCTAATTCAAGCTTTAGTTTACATGCTTTGGTATAGTATTCAATGGATTTTTCATAATCATTCAGGCTTTACAGTGCATCGGCTAAATCATCATAAGTTTCGGATACATTTTTTTGGTCGCCCAGTTGTTTGTATTTAAACTGTTGTGCTTCATAAGCCTTAAATGCTTCAGGGTATTTGCCTTGTTTTTTTAAAATTTTGGCAATGTATTTATAAGCACTTAACGAGCGGGATTTTGCATCTACACTATTAGCTTTATTGTAAAATACAGTAGCCTTGGTATAGGAAATTAAGGCAGAATCATATTGATAAAGTGTATAGTAACAATCACCCATTCCATGACAAGCAATGGCTAATCCCTTATAAAAATCAGATGAGTCGGTGGTTTTAATTTTTATCTTTAGTAAATAGCTTTTGTTGTAATATTCTAATGCTTTTTTGTAGTTTTCTAAATCATAATATTTAGCTGCAAGGTTACCTACGGAAAACCCTTCCCCCCGCACATCTTTACTTTTTTTGAAGTAAACAATAGAATTAGTGTATGCAACTACTACCGAATCGTGTTCCTTTAGAAGGTCAAACATGCGGGCTTTAAAAAAATAGCTCCACCCCACCTGCACCGGCAAATCCATATAAGCTGCCACTTGGCGGTGTTTTTCATTTATTGCAAAAGCCAATTCAACTCGTCCGTTTTCAACCATCGATTCTTCATCATTACCCATGTAGGTAAACAAATCGTTCTCCAGTATTTCTGCTTTATAAAGCTCCGCAATTTCTTTGAGTTCAGTATTGGTGGTGGCATTTTTTGCGGCTTCAAAAATTCACCATAGCTCACAGGGCAGTTTAGAAGCACCCAATCGGCATATTTAACAATTAAGGAATTGATACCGTAATAACTTGATGCATAAAAAGAAGAGTAGTATATAAAATCCAGAATATCCTTTTTAGTAGTTTTTTTAAACGATTCCAACAAGGTTGCATCTTTAAAACGACCACTTTTGCCCAAGGTTTTAAGTACAGCAATATCACTGGTTTCATATTTTGTGTATGCCTTATGAATATCATATTCCATGGCTTCAATTATGTCATTCAGCAAAGTATCATTGCCATGTATATACCATAGGCGGTAATCATAAAAATGATAGCCATCGGTGTTGTAAAACACATTATTGTACATTCGGTAAGCAAATCGGTAAACCTTGTGGGGTACATTATTGGAAGTTTTACCATATCATTTTTCAAAACCATGTTGGAAGAGTCTTTCCAATCCAGCATATTAAAAATTTTGAGTATAGCCTGACTTTCGGCTATATCTGTTACTTCGCAATTGCCCAGCCATATATTGTTGTGCCCTTTTATATCTTCATTTTTTACTCCTACCACTTTGCCATAGGCCCCCAAACCAATACCATCATGTGTTCCAAAGTTTATTTATACTTCTACCGTGTTGCCATGTCGTTGATAAACCTTTGAGATGGGGAAATAAAACTCACGGCGTTTAGTTTTGTCAAACACGGGCAGGTCGAAGGTGAAATTTTCGAGGCGGGTTTCACGCTAGCAATAGCCAAGATAAGGAATAGCCTTATTGATTGTTTCACGGTCTCGGGGCCGCTGAACATAGTTCATCATGCGTTCAAAAGCTTGCATACCCCAACGGTATTGACCCCATTTCATATAAATATAGCCAATTTGAAATTCGCTATGGATAATGGCTTGAGTATCGGGATGGTCGGTTTTCTTTTCATCTTTTACCAAATCCAAATAAATACCTAATGCAGCACCGCGGCTGCTGCTATCCCCCGTTAGTTCATAAATGGCAGCTAAGCTATCAGCTTCAGTAATTAATTTTTGGTTGGCGGGTTTATAATTTTGAGCATGGGAATCGCTGGGCCATAATGCCCAAAAGAGCGCTATCAAACAACTTTTGGAAATATATTTCATATGGTCACGCTTAATTGAGTTTCAAACGTAGCAAATTAATGCTAATAACTAGTAATAGGTGAATGGTAGATCTGGAATTATTTTTTTAGAATGGTAAATTTAAATAATATCACTTTATACAAGGTTTTATAAATTTTTAAAGTCTAAGTTATAGAGGAAAATGGTTAAAACAAAAAAAATCAGAACATAGCATTTGAATATTAGAATTAAATAATTACTTTTGCAGCCCTTTATAATAAAATAGATGGCAAACCATAAATCATCATTAAAAAGAATTCGCTCAAACAACGCCAAGCGTTTAAGAAATAGGTACCAACACAAATCAACCCGTACCGTTATCAAAGCTATTCGTAAATCAACGGATAAAAAAGCTGCAAGCTCATTAATACCAAAAATATTTTCGATGCTAGATAAATTAGTTAAGAAAAATATCATCCATAGAAACAAAGCAGCCAATCAAAAAAGTAAGTTATACAAGCATGTAAATGCTATGAACTAAGATATTTATCAACAAAAACCATAAAAATCCGCTCTAAAGCGGATTTTTTTTTGACCGTTGGTAAAAAAAAATAGGCCTCTGGTTTGTTTCACCTTTCTGAAAATTAACAAGTTAGTTAAATTGATTTAGGAATTAGATAACAAAACAAAATTTAATAACGTTAAATTAATGGATTGGTAGAGGATAAATTTTATTTTTGCCATCCGATAATTAAACGAATAATTTAAAAAAAACAATCACGACAATATGAGTAGTCAAAAATCATCAACAGATTTAAGCAGATTTTTTGCCGGTATGGTAATCCTTCTTGCCCTTGTCATTGGACATCTTATTTTTTACTTTGTGTTAGGCGATCCAGCCAATTTTGACGCAGAAGGTCACCCAAAAGCAGGAAGCTTTTTGGGGGTAATGTATAAAGGTGGATTTATCGTTCCAATTCTTTTAGCATTATTAATTACCGTTATCACCATCGGTGTTGAACGTTTTATCACAATTCAGCGTGCCAAAGGGAAAGGTTCTATTGAAGCATTTGTTCGTAAAATTAAAGGTCTTTTGGCCTCAGATAAAATTGATGATGCCATTGCTGAATGCGACAAACAACAAGGATCATTGGCTAATGTAATGCGCTGCGGATTGGGAAGATATAAGGAGGTTCATAATGATAATTCTTATGACTTTAATGCCAAAGAAGCCGCTATTATGAAAGAATTGGAAGAAGCAACAGCCTTAGAACTTCCGATGTTGGGAAAAAATTTATCTATTCTTTCTACATCAGCTTCTATCGGAACTCTAATCGGACTGATAGGTACGGTAGTAGGTATGATTCGTGCGTTTGCGGCCCTAGCTGTAGCTGGTCAGCCAGATACAGCTGCTCTAGCAACAGGTATTTCTGAGGCATTGGTAAACACGATGGTGGGTATTATCTCCTCTACATTTGCTATTATACTTTATAACTTTTTCTCTACCAAAATAGATGCATTAACTTATAGTATGGATGAAGCAGGGTTTAGCATTATGCAAACTTTAAAATCAAAAGGGTAATCACATTTACCATTTTTAAAGAACGATATTTACAAAAACCATTTTTTAAAACGATAAGATTATGCCAAAAATAAAAATGCCAAGATCGAATCCTACATTGGACATGACGCCAATGGTGGATCTTGCTTTCCTCTTGGTAACTTTCTTTATTTTAACTGCTTCTTTTAAAAATCCGGAGCCCGTTCAGGTATTAACGCCTAGTTCAACTTCTGAAAAGATGATGCCAGAAAATGCGGTATTAATTACTATTTCGCCCGAAGGTAAAGTGTTTTTTACTATTACAGGTTTTGATGTTAGAAAATTAACCCTGCAACGAATGGCTGCCAAGTACAAGTTGAAGTTTACCGAAAAGGAACTTGAAGAGTTTGGTAAAATGACAAGTTTTGGAGTTTCGATGCAAAATCTTGCCAAGTTTATAAATACTGAACCCGGCCAAAGAGAGAAATTTCCTTCAACTGGAATACCTATGGATTCATTAAATAATCAATTGAGTGATTGGATTCGCTATGGTGGATATGAAGGAGTAGTAAAATTTAAAGAGTTAAAAGATGAGGCTGCCGCAGCCGGCAGAACCCTGCAAACAGAACCACTGCGATTTGCAATAAAAGCAGATGGAAACGCTAATTATATAATTGTAAAGGAGGTTATTAAAACCTTTACGGATTTGAAAATATACAAGTTTAACTTGTTGACCAATTTTGAACAAGGACCAACCGAATAATAAAATAACGAGATGGCAGAATTAGGAGAAGGCTCGGGCTCACATGCCCATGGCAAAAAAGGCCCGGTAAGGGCAAAGAAACAAAGCACTAGGGTGGATATGACACCAATGGTGGATTTGGCTTTTTTACTTCTAACATTCTTTGTACTTACTTCCACATTTAGCAAACCCAAAACAATGGAGATAACCTTTCCGGTGCCCCCACCGCCGGGTTCTCCAAAACCTGAAATGAACGTAAATGGCCACACATTTTTGTTAACAAAAGATAACCGTGTGTTTTGGTATAGTGGCGAGTTTAAGGAAGTTCCAAAAAATGGATTACCAGCTACAGAATTAACAGAAGTAAAATTTGGTGAAGACCTAAATAAATTGCTTTTGGATAAGAATGATTTGATAGAACAAAGTATAAAAGAATACAAGAAACAGCGTCTTAATAAGGAGATAGATGATTCCACTTACCGAAAACTCGCAGTGGAAGCCAAGGGAAGTCCCAAAGCACCATTTTTTGTTATAAAGGCAGATGATAAGGCAGTTTATAAAAATCTTATCGATTTGATAGATGAGTTTAATATTTGTAACATTGGTAAATATGCCGTTACGGATATAATGATAAGTGAAGTAAATTTGTTAAATCAAGCAACTAGTAAATAAGAAAGATATGGCAGGTTCGTTTGATAGAATGTTTAATGATTGGATAAATGTAACATCCGATTTAAGAAATGAATTGGTATTTGCCGATAGAAACAAGGAATACGGCGCATATCAGTTACGTAAAAAGTACAACCGAGTTTATTCTACCGCTCTACTTATTACAGTGGTAGCGTTTGTTATTGGTTTTGGTATACCCAAATTGATAACTGTACTATCTACCCCTCCAGAGGTAGTGGCTAACGATAATACTCAGGTAGATTTAACTCCACCTCCTGTGGATGAGAATGAGCCAGAGCCACCACCACCGCCACCACCACCACCACCACCGGTGCAGGAAATGGTTAAATTTATCCCTCCAATAGTAGTGGATGAGCCAATTCCCGAAGATGAGATACCACCACCACAGGAAAAACTAGCGGAGACCCAAGCAGGTACAACCACCCAAAAGGGGGAAGGAGATCTCGATTTACCAATAGATTTAGGAGGAGATGGTGATAAACCAATTGAACCGGCTAAGCCACAAGAACCTTTTTTGGCTGTAGAAGAAATGCCTGAGTTTTATGGAGGAGAAGGGGCTATGGTGAAATACATTGCTGAAAATACTAAGTATCCTGAGCAAGCCATTGCTGGCGGGGTAGAAGGAAGTGTAAGGGTGAAGTTTACCGTTACAGCTGATGGTTCGATAAAGGATGCCAAAATTATTAGCAAGGATAGGTTAGGATCAGGGTGTGAGGAAGAGGCTATTCGTGTAATATTGAGTATGCCTAAATGGAAACCCGGACGTCAAAACGGTCAAGCGGTACCAGTTTATTTTAACTTACCTGTTCGCTTTAGATTATTCTAATCTTTTCAGGCACCATGCCCGATAGTTTCAAAAAGAAAGAACTCCTTAGCTTTAAAGTTATCTTTAAACTTATTGCAGGGATTCTCTTTTTGGTAATTGGAATTTATATTCTGCTAGCCAATTTTGAAAATAATTATGTTTTGGTTGGCACCACAAAATACTTGTTGGGAGGAATACTTTTCATGTATGGTATGGTAAGAATCGGACGAGTATATTTTAATCTTAAAACATTAAAAAGGGATAATTATGAAAACGATGAAGACTAAATTATGGCTGGTATTGTTGTTCGCAGCTGTTGCGTGCAATCGTGTTAGTAAGAACGAACCAACAGATACCTTAACATCTGGTGAAACAAAAGTAGCTATGGATGATTCTTATACGTTTTTGTTTGAAACACTCTCCCGTGTATTTGAAGATCAGAATCCAAAAGCAAACATTATTTCTTTGGTTAAGAATGAATCAGATGCAATACAGGCTTTGCTTCATGATTCATGTAAAGTTATTGTTTTGAACAGAGAGCTTACAAAAAATGAACTAGCCTTATTTGAATCAAAAAATGTATTTCCTAAATCTATCAAATTTGCATACGATGCTGTAGCATTAATCATACATCCCAATAATCCTGACTCAACGATTGATGTAGAGGATTTAAAATCATTACTTACCGGTAAAATTACAAAATGGAATCAACTTGGTAAAAACGGCGATAAAGATGTTGTCGTGGTATTTGACAAACCCAATTCAGCCAATTTTAAATACATGAAAGATACCTTATTAGGAGGGAAAGAACTTCAAAAAAATTGTTTTGGGGTTAATAGCAGCAAGGAAGTTATCGACTATGTGAAGAACAATAAGAATGCTATAGGGATATTAAGTGCAGGATGGATAACGGATGATTACAGCAATGCCGCCAAAGCTTTTTTAAAGAGTGTTAGGGTCATGGGAGTTGGGCATAAAAGCATTGGACTGTATTATCAACCTTATCAGTATTATGTGCATGAAGGAAGTTATCCTTTTGTAAGAAGTGTGTATTTGGTTAACCGCCAAACTCGCATGGGACTTGGCACAGGTTTTGTGAATTTCATTTGCAGAGCTGATAAAGGTCAACAAATTGTTACCAAATCAGGACTTGTACCAGTTTATGCTTACATAAGAGAGATAAACGCAAACGTAGAATAGAAGTAATAAAGACAAAAAATAGAATAATGAAAAAGATAATTTTAGTTGGAGTAGGAGTGTTTTTGAGCCTTATGTCGCAATCGCAATCGTTAAAGGAAACCATGCGAATGGCAGAGAATGAACGATTTGAAAGTGCCAAAAATTCGTTTCGTAATTTGGTAATAGCAGAACCAAGTAATGGTGATATTTACTATTATTTTGGTGAAACCTACTTTAACCAAAGCTTAACATTGCGTGATACCGTATTTGCCCGTGTGTTAAAAGATTCGGCCAGCATTATGTATAAAAAAGGGTCAGAAGTTGACCCGGCTAATCCTTTAAATTTTGTTGGATTAGGAAAAATATTATGGTATAATAAATATCAGAATCAGGCAGAAGTTTTATTCAAACAAGCGTTGGATATGACCAAAAGTAAAAATGCTACGGTGATGCTTAAAATAGCTGAAACCTATATTAATGCCGATTTTAAAAGTTTAAAGGCAGCAAACGAACTTTTAGCAAAAGCTTTAAAATTAGAACCTAAAAATCCGGATGTGCATATTCTTATAGGTGATGCAATGCTGGAAGCTGACCCAATGGATGGTAGTGGACCTGTAAAAAAATATAACGAAGCTGCTGCTTTGGACGTAAATAGTGCCAAACCAATATTACGAATTGGTAAACTTTATTATCGTGCAAAAAACCCAAACGAGGCTTTACGTTGGTATAAGGAAGCTATTAAGATTGATTCAACGTTTGCTCCTGCATATCTTGAAATGGGTGAGTTGTATATTATGGCTTCTATAAACAACAAAGCATTGGAATCGTATAAAAAATATTTAATTCTTAACAATGATAAAGAAGCCCGCGATCGTTTTTCACAGGTTTTGTGGTTAAATAAATTATTTGAAGATGCTGTAAATGAAATTTCAAAAATTCAATTAACTGACAGTTCAAGTTACACGCTTTACCGTTTGTTGGGTTATAGTTATTCAGAAGTGGGAGATAAATTTGCCCCCGATGGGTATAAAAAGGGATTGTACGCCATGCGTAAGTTTTTTGATATGACATCACAAAAAGCAGGTTTCAAATACCTTTCTACCGACTATTCAGTAGTAGGAAAATTATTATCAAAAACCGGACAAGACTCATTAGGGATTGTAGAATTGAAAAGAGCTTTGGAAATGGACACCACCAAAAAAATATTGAATAGTGATATAGCTTTGGCGTATTATAAAATTAAAAAATACAATGACGCCATTTACTATTACAGCCGCAAAATTGCAGCCGGAGACCCAACAGTAAATGATTATCTTTATTTAGGTTCAGCATATTATGCTTCAAAACAGTTTGCTTTAGCTGATAGCGCTTTTAAGAAAGTAACAACGGCGAGTCCTGAATTAACATTAGCTTATAAATACCGCGCTAAATGCAATGTTCAGTTAGATCCTGATTCAAAACTTGGATTAGCCAAACCGCACTACGAAAAGGTAATGGAACTAATATTAGCCAAACCTGAATTACTTGAAAAAGGAAATAATAAAAAAGATTTGATTGAGGCATACGAATACCTAGGTGCCTACAATCTTATTATTTTAAAAGATAAAGACAAAGCCACTGAATTTTTTACCAAGATAAAAGATTTAGACCCTAACAATAAAAAGGTGATCGATTTTTTTAAAGATTTAGAAAAAACCAAGTAATAGAGATATCCTTTAAAAATATGTAACCAAAAGCCCCGATTAATAATCGGGGCTTTTTTTATAAATTAGCCGTTTCTTAACAAAACAAAACTATGCATAAACCGATTCCGCAATGGGCCGATGACGAAAAACCACGTGAAAAATTAGCGTTAAAAGGCAAAGAAAGCCTAAGTAATGCTGAACTCATAGGCATACTGCTTTCTACAGGTACCAAAACCAAATCAGCGGTAGATTTGGGAAGTGAAATAATGGCATTGGCTCAAAATGATTTAAATATTTTAGCACGGTTTAACGTGGCCGAGTTTAAAAAAATAAACGGGATAGGAGAAGCTAAGGCCATTACCATAATGGCAGCGGTAGAATTGGGAAGCCGCAGAAAACTAACCGAAGCTGTAAAGCAAAAAATAACAACAAGCAAACATGCCTTTGATATATTACATCCCATAATGGGTGACAAACAGTATGAAGAATTTTGGATGATTTCACTTAACAGAGCCGGGGTGCTTATATCTGCAAAACGAATAAGTGATGGCGGTATAACCGGCACGGTGGTTGATATAAGACGAATATTTAAACTGGCTCTTGAAGAAAATGCTACATCAATAATTTTAGCCCACAATCACCCTTCGGGAAATTTAAATCCGAGTGATGCAGATAAGCAAATTACCAAAAGCCTGAAAGCAGCCGGAAATACCATGGATATTTTGGTAAAAGACCATCTTATTGTGGCATACAACGGCTACTTTAGTTTTGCAGATGAAGGGTTAATTTAGTGGTAAAAAAAATAATTTTATGCTATAGGTGGTTTTCAAACCTTCCTAAAATTATGACAATTATCACCTTGCCTATTTAAAAACTATAGTGTAAGCTTCCCCCAAAATAGTACAATTTAAAAGTAGACAAGAAAATAGTAATTTTAAATTGTAAAAAAATGAAACGAAGTAAGTTCACCCCATCAAAGATTTCTGCTATACTCAAGGAGTTTGACGCAGGCAAAAAAGTTGAAGAAATTTCAAGGGAGCACGGCTTAAGTCGAGCTACATTTTACAAATGGCGTCAGCGTTATGGCGGCATGGATGCTACAGAATTAAAGCGCATCAAACAGCTGGAGGAAGAAAATGTGAAGCTAAAACGGATGTATGCTAATTTAGCTTTAGACTTGGAAGCAGCGCGATATGTAATAGAAAAAAAGCTTTAAAGCCCTGCCAAAAGAAACAAATTATCTTATCGGTTGGTGTCCCCACCAACCGAAACATTAATGATTGATTACCCATATCTATAATTCTTTAAAATATTAAATTCATATTTTAACGAATCGGTTGGTGTCCCCACCTAATGATAAGAAAAATCCAATATTAATTTATATTTCTAAACACCCTTGGTAATTGGTGTAAATTATTTTAAAATTGAAAGTCAAATTAAAATCCTATGAAGCAGTTTCTGACACTATTGGTCTTGCTTTGCTCCGCTGCTGTTTTTGCTCAGCCTGCCAATCCAAATATACTTTTTAAACTCCAAGGCCATTCTGATGATTTAGAGTGTTTAGCCGTTTCGGGCAATGGAAAATATATTGCTTCAGGTTCATGGGATGGAATAGTAAACCTGTTTGGAACCGACTCGAATTATACCCCGCTTGGTACTTTTTCCGACCATTTTTCAGCAGTAAATTGTATAGCTTTTACAAATAATGGTAAAACCATGGTAACCGGTGGTAATGATGGAAAATTTTTCACCTATTTGATTGATACCTTTGGATACGTTACCAAAGACAAATCCATGTCATTGCATCGTATGTCCATCAATTCCATTTACATTGATCCAGGTGCTAAATTTATTTATACCGGAAGTAATGATGGCACAATTATCCAATACGAATTAGCAAAAAATAAAGAGCGAAAATTAAATAATACCAATCCTGTGTCATCTATAGCCGTGGGTATGGATAGAAAAACGATTTATTGTTCTGACAATACCAGTATTATAAAAAAATATGATTTATTAAATGTCAATATTCCGGTTGTTAATTATGCCGGCCATACCGATCAGGTAAATTGTATAGCTTTAAGTAAGGATAACAAATTTCTTGTTTCGGCATCCAGTGATAAAACTATTAAAATATGGAATACCGTAACCGGAAAACTTGAAAAAACATTAATTGGTCACGATTGGAAAGTACTGACTGTGGCTATTTCACAAAACGGAAAATATATAATTTCAGGAAGTAATGACGGTAGTACCAAATTGTGGGATATAGAAACAGGAAAAGAAATCCGTTCCTATGATAATATAGGAACCAATGTGCGGGGTGTAGCATTTAGTAATGATAATTCAAGAGTATTTGCAGCCATGAACTACCCGGTTGATTCATTTGAAACAAAAGGGATATTAGCTTTGGCCTCAGGAATAGAAAAGACTAAAAAAGAACTTCCAAAGAGTCCTGTTAAAGCGCCCATGCCGAAAGGTACAACTCCAAAAGGAGTGACAAAGGAAGGTGGAAACGACCCGGGAAAAAAGCCGGAACCCACCCCCGGAACCACCAAGCAAATAATAAAAAAGACTGACGAAATCGAAATTTCGGAGGAAAAGAAAAAAACACCCGAACCTAAAAAAGATGATAACAGACAGGATTGAGAGCAGTAAAGCACCTGAACCCGTAGGATTATATCCCCATGCACGCCGAGTAGGAAACCTTTTATTTTTGTCAGGCGTGGGTCCCCGAGAAAGAGGAACAAAAAAAATACCCGGAGTAGAATTGGATGAGAAAGGAAATATTATCTCTTACGACATAGAGGCCCAATGTCATTCTGTTTTTAAAAATGTAAAGTATATATTGGAAGATGCAGGAAGTACTTGGCAAAATATTGTCGATGTCACTGTTTTTCTTACCAATATGAAAGATGATTTTCCAATATACAATCGTCTATGGGCGGAATATTTTAAAGACAATCTCCCTTGTCGCACCACTCTTGAAATAAATTGTTTGCCAACACCCATTGGCATTGAGCTAAAAGTCGTTGCTACAATTTAATTTTTCGTTTTTTACATATCAAACTCAAATAGTTTATGTCATTCAATAATATCATAACCCGGCAGGAAGACAGCGCCTTTATCATTACAATAAATCGTGAAACAAAACTGAATGCCTTAAATCACGAAACACTTCAGGAAATAAAACAAGCAGTAATTTCCGTACAAAACAATAAAACCGTGAGAGGAATTATTCTTACAGGTGCAGGGTTAAAGGCATTTGCAGCAGGCGCTGATATTTCAGAATTTGCAAGTTATGGTATAGAGCAAGGAACTCAATTAAGTGCCGATGGACATGAGGTTATGAATACTATTGAACGATCAGCTATCCCTGTAATTGCAGCCGTTAACGGATTTAGTTTGGGCGGAGGTTGTGAATTGGCAATGGCTTGCCATATTCGCATTGCCTCTGAAAATGCAAAGTTTGGACAACCTGAAGTAAACCTTGGATTGCCTCCAGGATATGCAGGAACCCAACGTTTGGTTCAATTGGTTGGCAAAGGAAAAGCATTGGAAATGCTCCTTACGGCTGATATTATTAATGCCCAACAGGCACTTGATTATGGTTTAGTTTCCAAAGTGGTGGCTTTGGAAGAATTAATGGATACGTGCAAGGAACTCGTAAATAAGTTTGTAACTAAATCGCCTATCGCAATTGCTACTGTTATTAAATGTGTAAATGAGCATTTTAAAAATACAAGTCCCGGATTTGAAAAAGAGATAGCTGAATTTGGACAGGCATTTGGTACTACTGACTTTAAAGAAGGAACCTCTGCTTTTTTAGAGAAAAGAAAACCGATTTTTTAAAAAATTTAATTTGGCATTCAATTTGCCTTATATTTGTCACACAAAAAGAGAAAGTAAAATGAAAAAAATTGTAATCACCCTTATTTTAGGCGTTTTCGTTTCTGGTTTCGTATCAGCTCAGAAAACAAAAAAATCAACTACACCTGCACCTGTTAAAGTTACAGAAGAGAAAATTGAAATCGTTGCTGATGGTTTACCAAAAATTAAATTTGTTGAAGAAACTCACGATTTTGGAAACATTAAGGAAGGAACTCAAGCTACTTATGAATTCAAATTTACAAATACAGGCAATGCCCCACTTATTTTAGAATCAGTTCAGGCTAGCTGCGGATGTACTACTCCTGAGTGGAGTAAAGATCCAATAGCACCAGGTCAAACAGGTAAAGTAATCGCAACTTTCAATAGTTCAGGTCGTCCTGGAACTTTTGTAAAGACAATCACTGTTAAATACAACGGTGCTGTAGAATCAAATACAAATTACCTTACAATTAAAGGTTCTGTTGATGCTGCTCCGGTTGCTCCTCCAACTCCGGTTGCTGTTCCAGATAATCACTAAGGTACTAAGTTCTCAAATACTGGAGGCCGATTAGCAATTATTGTTAATCGGCCTTTTTTGTGGAATTCAATTTGTAATAAAAGGTTAAATAATAGTATGATGAAAAAAATATATTCTCTTATCCTCGCCATTTTAGTTTTGCAAGGTATGGTATCGGCTCAGACTAAAACAAGCCCCACTGAAAATGACTCTACTACAAAAGCTACAGATGCAACTATTAAAATAGACACTCCTGAAATAGAAAAGGTAACGGTAGGTGTTTCAAAAATTAGTTTCAAAGAAACTGTTCATGATTTTGGAAATGTAAAGCTAAATAATCCGGCCACGTGCGTTTTTGAGTTTATAAATAAAGGAACAACCGTAATAGCACTTGAAACTGTGCAAGCTAGTTGTGGATGTACAACTCCCGATTGGACCAGAGACCCAGTTGCCATTGGTGGTACCGGGAAAATTACAGCAACATATAACAGTGTGGCTTCCGGTAGTTTTTCAAAAACCATTACGGTAAAATTTTCAACAGGTGAAATGGAGTATTTAACAATTAAAGGAACTGTAGATACTCCCCCATCAATTCCTGCTACACCGGTAGAAATACCAGATCACTAAAAATCCTTCTGGCATAAAATTTGTAAACTATAGGTAAATGAAAAAATTAAGGTTAACATTAATTATTTTATCATTATTTTCAATTGCTGCTAAAGCGCAGCCCGGAAAGAAAACAATTACGTTAGAAGCAGAAGGTCAGGCTTCGATAAAATTTGAGGAAGTTGTTCATGATTTTGGAAATATAACAGAGGGAACTCAGGCAACGTATGATTTTACTTATACTAACACAGGTAAAGCCCCCTTGATATTAACCGACGTCAAGCCACCATGCAGTTGCACTACCCCCGAATGGCCTAAAGACCCCTTAATGCCCGGTAAATCAGCAAAAATAAAGGTAACGTTTGATAGTAAAGGAAAGCCCGGAAGCTTTAGTAAAACTATAGAAGTAAAGCATAACGGAGAATCAGGAAGAGATTATATCACCATTAAAGGAATGGTGGGTACATAAAAAGAACAAATAGGATTGCAAATAAATTTTTCAGTTAAAAACCCTTGTCAGTGTGTGACGAGGGTTTTTTTATGCTATACTTTTCTGTACATCATTGAGCATTTTTTCAGACAACAAGCCTGCAAGCCCGCCGGTATGCATTGCAAGAATAGTTTCACCTTTTTTGAAAACTCCTTTTTTTATTAAATCGGCAATAGAATAAAACAACTTTGCTGTGTAAACAGGGTCGGTTAGAATTCCGGTTTGCGACGCAAAATATTTTAAAAACTGCAACAATTCAGGAGTTGTTTTAGCATAACCTCCAAAATGATAATCGGTATGAACCGTAAAGTTTTTAGCTTTTGGAAAATAACCTAAAACGGTATTAGTAATAAATTCACCTTGCTTTAGTACAGGTATGCTGTGGCAATGGGTATCCAAATTTTGCGCAGCTATTCCGCTAACAATTCCTGCAAAGGTGCACCCCGTGCCCGAAGCACAAAAAATATGATTATAGGTATGAGTTAGTTCAGTTATTATTTCCTCACACCCTTTTACTCCATCTTCATTTTCACCACCTTCGGGAACAATAAAATAACCTTCCTTTTTCCAACGTTCAGCCAGTAGTTCCTTGCTTTTGTATGATTCTCTGGTAACAAATTCAAGCTTCATCCCCCAAAGTTGGGCCAAAATTAAAACATGATTAATGCCAGAAGGTTTCTCTCCTCTAATGATTCCAATACATTCCACCTGTTTTTCAGCGCAAAATGCTGCGGTAGCTACAATGTGATTAGAAAAGGCTCCACCAAAAGTGACAATTCCTTTGCAACAGGATTTTAAAAAACTAAGGTGATTGTATTTCAGTTTACGCCACTTATTGCCTGATATAAAAGGATGAATCATATCATCGCGTTTTACAAATACATCCAGTCCTGCAGCCTCAAACTCAGGAAGATTTATTTTTTGTTCAATAGAAACGTTGGTACTTAGCAAAGAAAAATTAATATTCGCAATATTACATCAGTAATAGGAATTTTGAAGCTTTTATACCCTTTTGCTCTTATTTATGGACTCATAACCTGGGTGAGGAACAAACTGTTTGATTGGGGATTTTTAAAACAAACTAAATTTGAGGTTCCAATACTAAGCATAGGTAATTTATCAATGGGGGGAACCGGCAAAACCCCGCATATTGAATATTTTATTTCAAAGTATAAAGCAACACATAAAATTGCGGTTGTAAGTCGGGGCTTTGGTAGAAAAACAGAGGGTTTCAGATATGTGAGCTCAAATGATTTTTCAGAAAATGTAGGGGATGAACCGTTACAGATTAAAAAGAAATTTGATGAAATTACAGTAGCCGTTGGCGAAGACCGTGTGAAAGCTATTCAAATCGTTTTAAAGGAAAACCATGAGGTGAATTTAATTTTATTGGACGATGCGTTTCAGCACCGCTATGTAAAAAGAAGTTTAAATATTTTATTGACAGAATATTCCAATCCTTTTTGGACAGACCTTATGGTTCCTGCCGGTAGGTTAAGAGAGTTTAGGTTTGGATGGAAACGAGCTGATACCATTATTATAACCAAATGTCCTGAAACAATTGATTTAAAAATCCCTCAAAGCATTAAATCAAAACCTGTTTATTTTTCAAGGATAGCTTATAAAAGCCCTATTTTGCTGCAAGGACAATTATCCAAAAAAATAATTTTGGTTACAGGAATTGCCAATCCATTGCCACTTATCGGGTATTTAAAAAAGGAGGATTTTGAACTGGTTTATCATTTCAATTTTTCTGACCATCACAATTTTAGTGGTTCTGATATATCAACCATTTTATCAAAAGCCAATTCTGAAAAGGATGCTATGCTATTAACCACAGAAAAAGATTGGATGCGGCTGAAACCTTTTTTAGAAAACAAAGCCATCAATCTTGCTTATATTCCTATTGGCGTTGAAATTGAAAACGCTCCGGATGACTGGCTAAGAATTTAACACGGAGGCACAGAGAAAAAGAGGGTTCAAGGAGATTATTCTCTTATTTTTTAAAATATAAATTTCCCCCTTTTATCTCCGACTTTGGCTCAAAATTATTTTGATATAATAAACCGGTTCCTAAACCTTGAGGTAAAATAGTATTGTGTTTCCCTACCCATTGAGCAATGGCATTTAGTCCAATATTAGCTTCCAGTGCCGATGTAGCCCACCAGCCTATTTTATGCCTATTGGCTAATGAAATCCAATGGTCACTTTCTTTAAATCCACCCAAAAGCGTTGGCTTAAGAATTATATAATGAGGTGAGATGTGTTTTAATAAGTCCTGGCGCTCGGATGATTTTACAGAGATTAACTCCTCATCCAAAGCAATGGCTATTTTTGAATCTTTACAAATCTTAGCCATATTATCCCAATCACCCGCCTTTATTGGTTGTTCAATGGAATGAATATTAAATCGTGAAAATTCTTTAAGCTTTTCTAAAGCTTCATCCGCCATAAAAGCACCGTTTGCATCTAGCCGTATGGTTACATTTTTTCCTTGTTGTGTGTTTCTAAATTGCTCTAAAAAGCGACACTCCGCATCAAAATCATGGCTGCCTACTTTAAATTTTATGCACTCAAAACCAAGGGCAGTTTTTGCAATAGCTTCTTTAAGCATTTCATCCAAATCATTCATCCACACCAAACCATTGATTGCAATTGGTTTTCCGGTTAAATATTCAGAATTGAAATAGATTTGTTTGCCGCCGTTTTCTAAATCCAATAATGCACTTTCTATGGCAAATTTTACCGAAGGAAGTTCATCAAAATCTAAATCTTCAAATTTTTCACCTTCTACCAATTGGTCAAGTTTAGATTCAATAATGCTTCCCAAATCTTCATCATAATCAGGACTTAAAAATTCTAAGGGAGCAGCTTCGCCTATACCAATTATTTCGGGGTTTTTCTTAACCCAAAGTTTCACAATCCAATGCAATTTTTCCTCAAAAACATTGCGTGAAGTTTTAGCCGGTTTTTTAAACTTTAGTTTATGAAGTTCTACAGAGTAGCAAAGTTTCATCAGGCCAACCAAAAAATCCCAAGTAGAATCACAAATAACAAATTGAGCAAGGAAACTTGCTTTAAAGCTTGATTATAGGGTTCTCTTCCCAACGGTTGTTTGGATAATTTAAAGGTTATAAAATAATAGGCCGTTCCAATTAATATTGGTAAAAAATGGTCATAGGGAGAAACGGAAACTCGTGCAAATAATATGAACAACAGAATAGCAGAACCAAACAGGCCATATTGGTACCAAATTGTTTTTTTAAAGCCCAATCTAACGGCCATTGTTTTTTTACCTGCTGCCTTATCACTTTCAATATCGCGCAGGTTGTTAATATTTAACACTGCCACACACAGCAATCCAAATCCAATGGAAGCTACAAAGATATTTTCATGCAATTGGCCAGTCATTAACATATAGGTTCCACCCACGGCCACCGGCCCAAAAAACAAAAGAACAAACAAATCTCCCAATCCCCGGTAACCATAAGCACTTTTGCCAACGGTATATTTCATGGCAGCGGCAATGGCTGCCAATCCAATACTTAGCCAAACTAAGAATTTAAAATCCAATTTTTGAAACGCTGCGAATAGCAATCCCAAACCACAAAATAATGTAGCCAATCCTACAATCCACAACGCATTTTTCATAGCTTTTAATGAAATAGCTCCCGATGCCAGAGCTCGGTCATTGCGTTCGGCGGCCTGGTCGGTTCCTTTCTGATAATCACCGTAATCATTAGCCAAATTGGATAAAATTTGAAGTAAAACCGCTGTAAAAAAAGCTAATAAAAACACAGGCCACGAAAACGAGTATTCATAAGCGGCCAAAAAACTTCCTAATAATATTCCTCCGGCTGCCAAAGGCA
Source organism: Chitinophaga pinensis (assembly GCA_945897885.1). Classification (GTDB taxonomy): domain Bacteria; phylum Bacteroidota; class Bacteroidia; order NS11-12g; family UBA9320; genus JABWCE01. The sequence goes on along the minus strand of CAMDGU010000020.1, from coordinate 21,242 downwards.
AAGTTCTTAGTCGGGCGGCTTTAAGCCATATTTTTGCGGTACTCAATTGTTAATTATAAAATTCAAAATTAGGTAAAGTACTTGATTCTACGAAGAACAATCCCCGCTCTTCTTGTGAGAGAGGCTGGAGTTGAGGTTCTACAAACACCCGGTCCTTCCACCATCCACCACCAAATTGGTTCCGGTAATATAACCCGCCAATGGTGATGCTAAAAAGGTAGCAGCATAGGCCAGTTCTTCCGGTGTTCCAAATCGTGCGGCAGGTATTTCTTGAAGCATTTCGGCTTCGGCCTCGGCTTGTGTTTTATTCGTTTTTTCGGCTTTGTTGGATATAATGCCGGTAAGACGTTCGGTTTTGGTAGCTCCGGGCAAAATATTATTTACTGTAATTCCAAAAGGAGCTAATTCCGTAGCCAACGTTTTGCTCCAGTTAGCCACCGCTCCGCGAATAGTATTGCTTACTCCCAAACCTTTCAATGGTATTTTTACCGACGTGGAAATAATATTTATAATCCTTCCGTAATGTTCAGCCTTCATTCCTTGAATAACCGCCTTGGCCAAAATATGATTGCATAACAAATGCGCTTTAAAGGCATCGGTAAATTCATCCAAATCAGCCACGGAAACGGTTCCAGGAGGCGGGCCACCCGTGTTGTTTATGAGAATATGAACGGTTTTTTGTTTTAAAATATAGGTTTCCAAAACTTCCTGCAATTGAAGCGGTCTTGAAAAATCACACACCAAATAACTATGCGTTTGCCCTTTCGAAGTATCTAAATCATTCATCGTTCCCCTTAAAACAGATTCATTTCGGGCGATTAAAGTTATGGAAGCTCCTGATGCTGCCAACTGAACGGCTATGGCTTTTCCAATTCCTTTGGTGCTTCCACATACTATGGCTTGCCTTCCTGTTAAATCAATATTCATTTTTAAGTCTTTTTAAATTTGCCTGACTTCACTTATTATTTTTTGAACCAAATAGGCATATAGTTATTCAAGGATTCACATAGGTAGAATTTATTGAAGCTTCAAACCTATGTTTCTATCCTCCTATGTGGTTCATTTATTGTATCAATCGGTTATTTTATTACCCCTAAATTTTTGCCCACTTTTGTAAATGCTGCAATGGCTTTATCCAAATGATGACGTTCGTGTCCCGCTGATATTTGAACCCTGATTCGAGCCAAACCTTTGGCTACCACCGGGAAATAAAAACCAATAACATAAATGCCTTCCGCCAATAATTTTTCGGCAAAATCTTGTGCCAATTTAGCATCATACAACATAATGGGGCAAATAGGGTGAACACCGGGTTTAATATCAAATCCGACCTCCGTCATTTTTGCTCTAAAGTAAGTGGTGTTTTCTTCCAATTTATCGCGCAATTCGGTTGTTTCACTCAACATATCAAACACGGCTATAGATGCTCCAACAATAGAAGGAGCAAGTGTATTGCTAAATAAATAGGGTCTTGACCGCTGACGCAATAAGTCAATAATTTCCTTTTTCCCGCTTGTAAAACCACCGGAGGCACCTCCTAGGGCTTTTCCTAAAGTTCCGGTAATAATATCAATTTTGCCCATCACACCGCAGTGCTCATGAGTACCTCGGCCTGTTTTGCCAATAAACCCGCTGGCGTGACATTCGTCTATCATTATCAAGGCAGTATATTTTTCAGCCAATGCTACAATTTTATCTAATTGCGCAATGGTTCCATCCATACTAAAAACACCATCGGTAACAACAATACGGTGTCTTAAATTTTGGGTTTCAATAAGTTTTTGCTCCAAATCTGCCATATCATTATTGTTGTAACGATAGCGCTGTGCTTTGCAAAGTCTTACCCCATCAATAATAGAAGCATGGTTTAAAGAATCACTAATAATGGCATCCCGTTCATCAAACAACGGTTCAAATACACCTCCGTTGGCATCAAAAGCTGCCGCGTAAAGAATGGTATCTTCTGTTCCCAAAAATTCTGAAATTTTTTGCTCCAGTTGTTTATGAATATCCTGAGTTCCGCATATAAATCTCACGCTGCTCATACCAAATCCATGACTGTCAATGGCTTTTTTAGCTGCTTCAATTACCTTTGGATGCGAGGATAAGCCAAGATAATTGTTAGCACAAAAATTTATAACTTTACTACCATCCGCCAAAGTAATATCAGCACCTTGTGGTGAAGCAATTATTCGTTCACGCTTGTATAGGCCGGCTTCTTTTATTTCAGCTAATTCTTTTTCTAAAACGGGTTTCAATGTATCGTACATGTTATTTTCTTTAAATGGTTTGCAAAGATATATAGAACCCGCATTAAAAAAATTGAGAGTCCGCTGATTAATCACAATTCCTAATTTCCAATTCCTGATTATTTTCCTCTAAGTTTGTAATCCTTTTGGCATATCAATTGTTTACTAATTATTACAAAATTTTAAATGGAAGAACCAACTAAAGAACCAGCCCAGAAAACCCGGATCGTTTTCAAACGCAATCAAGCTCCCAACGATACTAATAACAAGCCCGATAACAATAATCCCTTAGACCGAAATAAAAAACCTACTGGACCTAAATTTAGTTTCTATTGGATTTATGGCATATTGGCAGTTTTGTTTTTGTTCTTTTCTTATTTTTCAAACAATACTGCCAAAACTATTACCACCAAAGAGCTTAAGCAAATGCTTTATAAGGGTGATGTGAGTAGGGTGGTTGTAGTAAATAGGTCAAAAGCTGAAATATTTTTAACCGATTCGGCCAAAAACAAAACGGAATATAAAAAGGATTTGGGCGAAGGAAATGTATTTGCGGATACAAAAGCCCCAAATTTTGTGTTGGAAGATATTGGTGATTTCGAGACCTTTAGCCGCTTGGTAGATAAAACACAGGAAAATTTGCCTGAGGAAAAACGCGTAAGCATCGACCCACAAATTAGAAGCAATTATCTTCAGGAATTTATGCCTTGGATAATTATGATTTCCATATTTGGGTTATTCTGGTTTTTTATGATGCGACGTGTTGGTGGCGGCGGTGGCCCGGGTGGACAAATTTTTAACATAGGAAAAAGTAAAGCACAGCTTTTTGATAAAGATACAAAGGTTAACGTTACTTTTAAAGATGTAGCCGGACTAGAAGAAGCTAAAGTAGAGGTTATGGAAATTGTAGATTTCCTTAAAAACCCTAAAAAATATACCGATTTGGGTGGTAAAATCCCTAAAGGTGCATTGCTGGTGGGCCCTCCTGGAACAGGCAAAACACTTATGGCAAAAGCTGTAGCCGGTGAAGCCAATGTTCCGTTTTTCTCGTTATCAGGTTCTGATTTTGTGGAGATGTTTGTAGGTGTTGGTGCAAGCCGTGTTCGTGATTTATTCCGCCAAGCCAAAGAAAAAGCACCTTGTATTATTTTCATTGATGAAATAGATGCTGTAGGTCGTGCAAGGGGAAAAGGAGCCATACAAGGAGGAAACGATGAACGTGAAAATACATTGAATCAATTATTGACAGAAATGGATGGTTTTGGAACCGATTCTGGAGTTATTCTTTTGGCTGCTACCAATCGCCCTGATATTTTGGATTCTGCTTTATTAAGACCTGGACGATTTGACCGTCAAATTTCTATTGATAAACCTGATTTGGTTGGTCGTGAAGAAATTTTTAAGGTTCATTTAAAAGGTTTAAAATTAGGAACCGACATTGATGCCAAGAAATTATCAGCCCAAACTCCCGGTTTTGCAGGAGCTGAAATAGCTAACGTTTGTAACGAAGCTGCTCTTATAGCTGCCAGAAATAATAAAACGGAAATTAATATGCCCGATTTTCAAAGTGCCGTTGACCGCGTTATTGGTGGTTTGGAAAAGAAAAATAAGATAATTTCCCCTGAAGAGAAAAAGATTGTGGCTTACCATGAAGCCGGTCATGCTATAGTTGGTTGGTTTCTTGAATTTGCCGATCCTTTGGTAAAAGTATCTATTGTTCCACGCGGTGTTGCAGCTTTGGGTTATGCCCAGTATTTACCTAAAGAGCAATACTTGTATAGAACCGAGCAATTGATTGATATGATGTGTATGACACTTGGTGGCCGTGTGGCTGAGGATGTTTTCTTTGGTAAAATATCCACCGGAGCTCAAAATGATTTAGAAAAAATAACCAAAATGGCTTATGCCATGGTTACTATTTATGGTATGAACGAAAAGGTAGGTCATGTTTCTTTCCGCGATGATACAGGGGAGTATGGACTTATGGGAAAACCCTATTCAGAAAACACCTCTCAGATGATTGATGAAGAGGTGCGTAAATTAATAGATGAAGCCTACACCAGAACTAAAAATTTGATTATAGAACATAAGGAACATCTTGAAAATTTAGCTCAAGCCTTGTTAAGCAAAGAAATATTGTTTCAACAGGATTTGGAAGGATTGATAGGAAAACGCCCATTTGATACCAAGACTACTTATCAGGAATATATGGATACTCCCGACAAAAAAGTAGAAGAGGAGCCTACGGAAACTGAACCAAAAACAGAAGATACTGCCGAGGTTTCTGCAGAGGAAAGCACTGTTGAACCACCAACAGAAACCCAAGAGGAAAATCCGGTCGTTTAATTTTATCGAAAGAAAACGTTTTTATAACCTAAAAGAACCGCTAACTCATAATAATTTTTAATTTATTCACCTTTAGTAATTCGTATGACACTTAAAAAAATCCTTTTAGTACTTGTTCCCGTTTCATTACTGGGAACCGGTTTTTATATGAAAAGTCAGGAATCAGGCAAAAGTTTTTTGTTGCCTGCCATTCTCGAAAATCTTAAAAATTACCATTATAACCCTACGGATGTAAATGATGATTTTTCAAAAAAGGTATTTGATGAATTTTTGGGAGTATTGGATGCCAATAAGCGTTTTTTTACTCAGGAAGACATTAAACAATTATCGGTTTATAAAACTAAGATTGACGACCTTTCAAAAGAAGGTAGCTATGAGTTTTTTGATAAGGTGATGGAAATTTATGAAAGCCGAATCAATCAAAACCAAAAGTGGTATAGAGAAATATTGGCAACACCAATGGAATTTACATCTGATGAAACATTTGTAATTGATGATAAACAGCCTTATGCCAAAAATGATGCTGAACTAAAAGAACGTGTTCGCAAATCCTTAAAATATGGCGTGATGACCCGTTTGGCAGCAAGCCTTGAAGCTCAGGAATCAAAAGACTCAGCGGTAAAAATAGTTTCTACCGATACTTTAGAAGCCCAAGCCAGAAAAGGCGTTTTAAAATCACAAGACGATTTTGTAACCCGTTGGAAAAAGGTAAAACCTGAAGAAAAACAAAGTTATTATATTAATGCTATTACTTCGGTGTTTGATCCGCATACCAACTATTTTCCACCGGCCGATAAGGAAAATTTTGATATTGCTATGTCAGGTCAGTTAGAAGGTATAGGTGCCCAATTGCAGGAAAAGGATGGATATATAAAAGTAACACGGGTAGTTCCGGGGGCTCCGTCAGCATTGCAAGGCGAACTGAAAGAAGGAGATTTAATACTTAAAGTAGCTCAGGGAGCTGCCGAACCGGTAGATGTAGTAAATATGCCTATTGATGACGCTATTAAAATGATTCGTGGCCCAAAAGGTACAGAAGTTCGGTTGACGGTTAAAAAACCAGATGGTTCTATCAAGGTAATAAAGATTATAAGAGATGTGGTAATAGTAGAAGAAACCTTTGCCAAATCGGTAGTAATTGAAGATAAAGACCATAAAAAAACAGGATATTTATTTCTTCCTACATTTTATACTGATATGAATGGAAGAGGTGGAAGAACCAGCTGGGATGATGTGAGAAAAGAAATTAAAAAGCTTAAAAAAGCAGGAGTAGGTCGTATTGTTTTTGATTTGAGAAACAACGGAGGCGGCTCATTGCAGGATGTGGTTACCATGTCGGGCTTGTTTATAGATAAAGGCCCTATCGTTCAGGTTAAATCGCGTGGTGCTGAACCCGAATTTTTAGAGGATTACGATCCTTCGGTAGAGTGGGATGGTCCACTAGTATTAATGGTAAATCAATACAGCGCATCGGCAAGCGAAATTATAGCAGCTGCCATGCAGGATTACAAGCGGGCAGTAATTGTTGGTAGTAACCACACCTTTGGTAAAGGAACTGTGCAGCGTTTTGTTGACCTTAATGAAACCGTAAGGAGTAAAGATGCTTCTGAATTTGGTTCGCTTAAAATTACTATTCAAAAGTTTTATAGAATTGATGGTGGCGCCACTCAGCTAAAAGGCGTTTCGTCAGATATTGAATTGCCAGATAATTTTACCTATTTGGAATCAGGCGAGGGAGAACAGGATTTTCCAATGGCATGGGATAAAATAAAGCCGGCCGGCTACAAATCTTATGATAAGTATTTTACAGATTTTTCTGCTGTAAAAGCCAACTCAAACAAGCGGGTAAAAGAAAGCCCTATCTTTAAATTAATAGATGAAAATGCCAAGCGTATAAAGGAAGAAGACCAGCGCAAGGAAGTAAGTTTAAATCTTAAAACCTACATGGCCGAAAACAAACTTAGAAAAGAAGAATCGAAGAAAATGGAGGTTTTAAATACCGAAAACCCCGAATTGATAATAACTACACTTGCCGAAGACCAAAAGGCACTGGATGGCGATAAAGGTCGAAATGACCGAGCCAAGGATTGGTACAAAAACCTTAAGAAAGACCCTTATATTTTTGAAGCTTTGCAAATAGCCGAGGAATTGAAATAAAATTTTCAGACACAAGATTTCAAAATTAAAACATAAAAAAAGCTACCGGGTTCGGTAGCTTTTTTTTATGCGATAAATTTAGACTAGCCAATTTTTATTCATGGTTCAACAGAACATTTAATACTAAATATAGCCGGCATTTTGCTAGCTATATTTAGTATTAGATTTATGAATTTTAATGAAACAAATCCTTCATCCTTCCAAAAAATCCTTTCTCTTTATTCTCCGCAGGAGGAACAAAATTTTCAGCAGTTTCTAATTTGCGAAGCAATTCTTTTTCTTCGTTAGTAAGCTTTTTTGGGGTATACACATTTACTTGAACCAATTGGTCGCCGCGGCCATAGCCATTAATATCTGGCACACCTTTATTGCGCAATCGAAGCATTTTACCACCTTGAGTGCCAGGGTCTATCTTTACTTTTACTTTGCTATCAATGGTTGGTATTTCAACATCACCACCTAAGGCTGCCGTAGGAAAGCTGATAAAAAGATCATAAAGTAAATTATTGTTTTCACGACGAAAATCAACATGAGGAGCTTCTTCTATCAAAACTAATAAATCACCGGAACCGCCGCCCATCGGCGAATCGTTGCCATATCCGCTCAAAGATAACTGCATGCCGTTTTGCACTCCTGCCGGAATTTTAATGGATGTAGTTACTTCTTCATTTATCAATCCCTGGCTATCAGAACCCGCTGGGCGGTTTTCTAATTTACGACCCAATCCATTACAAGTATGGCAGGTGCTCGAGGTTTGCATTTGACCTAGAAATGTATTGGTCATGCGGGTAACGGAACCGCTTCCATGGCAGGTATTGCAAGTAGTAAACTTGGCACCAGGTGCCGCAACTTTTTTAGTGTATTTAACTTTCTTTTCTACCCCACTGCAAATTTCTTCAAGGGTAAGTTTTAGTTTTATTCTAATATTAGAACCCGATGGAGCTCTTCCTCCGCCGCGGTTTCCCCGGCCTCCAAAAAAACTTTCAAAGGGGCTGTTATCTCCAAAAATATCACCAAACTGGCTAAATATGTCATCCATATTCATTCCACCGCCACTGAAGCCACCTTGGCCGCCGGCACCTCTCACCCCATCATGACCAAAACGGTCGTAGGCACTGCGTTTTTCAGCATTACTCAAAACTTCGTAAGCCTGAGCAGCTTCTTTAAAATGTTCTTCAGCAGCTTTATCACCTGGATTTTTATCAGGATGGTATTTAATAGCCATCTTACGATAAGCTTTTTTTATTTCGTCTTCGGTAGCCGATTTGTTTACGCCAAGTATTTCGTAATAATCTCGTTTTGCTGCCATTTCCTTATTCTCCTATAATTACTTTGGCAAACCGAATAACTTTATCCTGAAGTTTATATCCTTTTTCTACTTCATCTACTATTTTGCCTTTTAGATCATTTGATGGAGCAGGAATTTTGGTAATGGCTTCGTGCAAGTCGGCATCAAAGTTTTCACCAATAGAGCTATAAGATTTTAAACCTTGTTGTTCTAAAGTACTTCTTAATTTTGATGAAACTAATTTTACACCTTCTGCCAAGGATGCAGCGTCTGTTGATGTTTCAAACGCTTTTTCAGCCCTTTCAAAATCATCCATCACAGGGATCAACGATTTCAAAACGTCCTGTCCGGCCATTTTAAATAAATCAATTCGTTCTTTGGTAGTTCGACGTTTGTAGTTGTCAAAATCACTGTAAAGACGCAGGTATTTGTCTTTCAATTCTTCGATTTCCGATTTTAATTTGCTTAGCTCATCAGTAGATTCTTGCTCTGCGGCAGTTTCTTCCGATTCGGTAATATTGACGGTCTCATCACTAATAATCTCTTCATTTTTTTCAATATCTTGCTCCTTGTGCTTATTTTTTCCCTGCATTCTATTTTTAAATAATTTGTTAAACATACTCAAAACCTTTGCCAAGGCAATTTGGGTGACAATTTGACTGCAAACAATTTCATGCTATTGAGTACTTGGATGATTAAGAAATGGCGTGATTTTTTTAGAAAAGAATTATTTATCTACTAATTTTTCTAATTCAGTTTCTAATGAGATACCACTTAAGTCGGTAGCTATTATTTTACCCGAGGGGTCTAACAAAAAACTGCTGGGCAATGATGAAACGCCATAGGCATTAGCTGCAGGGCAATCCCATTTTTTTAAAGCCGAAACATTATGAGGCCAAGCTAATCTATCATTTTTTATAGCTTTTTTCCATACCTCAGCATCATTATCCAGCGATACCGAAAAAATTGTGAATCCTTGTGACCCTTTAAATTTTTGGTTCTTGTATTTGTTGTAAGCCTTTACCACATTTTGATTTTCTTTACGACATGGTCCGCACCAGGACGCCCAAAAATCTACAAAAACATATTTTCCTTTCAAAGGTTCCAACTCAAGCATGGTTCCTTCGGGCGATGGCAAACTTATGTTTGGGGCGGTATCGCCAACTCTTAATTTGGCCGTTACCGATGAATTAAATATAAAAGCCCCCAACATAAATAATGCCAAAACAGGAACGATAATTAAGATTTTTTTCTTTACTAAAAACATATACTTAGTGGTACAAATTTAATACCAACTGCATTTAAATTTAAATTCTCTCAATATCGGCCCCCAAGGCATTTAGCCTTTTTTCAATATTTTGATAACCGCGATCTATTTGTTCAATATTATGAATGGTGCTGGTTCCTTGTGCCGAAAGGGCTGCAATTAACAATGAAACTCCTGCCCTGATATCAGGCGATGTCATTTGAATTCCACGAAGCGGCATTCTTCTGTCAAGGCCCATAACAGTGGCCCTATGTGGGTCACACAAAATTATTTGAGCGCCCATATCTATCAAATTATCGACAAAGAATAAGCGGCTTTCAAACATTTTTTGGTGAATAAGCACATTGCCTTTGGCTTGTGTAGCCATTACTAAAATTACGCTCAAAAGATCGGGTGTTAATCCGGGCCATGGTGCATCAGCAATGGTTAGCATGCTGCCATCAATAAACGATTCAATTTCATAATGCCTTTGGGAAGGAATAAAAATATCGTCATCTTTAATAATAAAACTCATTCCGAGTTTTTCAAAGGTTAATGGAATTAAGCCGAGTTGTTTAATACCCGCTCCTTTTATGGTTATTTCAGATTCGGTAAGAGCAGCCAAAGCCATAAAACTTCCTACTTCAATCATATCAGGAAGTAGGGTATGGGTGCAACCGTTTAAAGATTCTACCCCATCAATAGTTAATAAATTAGAACCAATGCCTGAAATTTTGGCTCCCATGCTTACCAGCATGTTGCATAATTGCTGAACGTAGGGTTCGCAGGCAGCATTATAAATGGTGGTAGTTCCCTTTGCCATTGTAGCTGCCATTACAATATTGGCTGTGCCGGTAACAGAGGCTTCTTCGAGTAACATGTAATTGCCTGTAAGTTTACCGGCCTTTACCTTATAAAAATTTTCGTCTTTTAAATATTCAAATTTGGCCCCTAATTTTTCGAACCCAATAAAATGGGTATCCAAACGGCGGCGACCTATTTTGTCTCCTCCGGGGCTAGGTATATAGCCTTTGCCAAAACGGGTTAATAACGGGCCGATAATCATAATGGAGCCTCTTAAGGCTGCCCCTTTTTTTCTAAACTCTTTACTATTTAAAAAATTAAGGTCTAAATCATCTGCCTTAAATGACCAGGACCCTTCTTTCTTTAGCTTAGAAACTTTAACCCCTAAATCCTTTAGTAAATCGATAAGTTTATTTACATCAATTATATTAGGGATGTTATGGATGATTACTTCATCTGCAGTTAGCAGAACGGCTGACAAAATTTGAAGCGCTTCGTTTTTGGCTCCTTGTGGAATAAGTTCGCCTTTTAGTTTATTACCACCCGATATTTTAAATGAACCCATTTTTTGAAATTTGAAAATTGAAAATGAACAAGCCGCATGTAAATTTTTCCTTTTGGAGGTTAGTGGGCTTTAAAATCTTGTATCCTTTCCGCGGTTACGGTTTTTATTATTATTATTATTTCTAAATTTATTATTTCGGTTATTGTTGTTTGTATTGCTCTTAAAGTGACCCTTCGGGCGTTTAAAATCCTTTTCAACATGAATATTTAAATCTTCCGAATTTAGATGCAACCTATCTTTTGATAATATTTTAAGATGATCTGTAATAACCTCAGGAGTAAGATTCTCATTATTCCAATTGCGCGATGAATTGGTCATAAACGAAGCAATCATATTTATAAAGCTTTGTTTTACTTCTTCATTTTCTACCCGTGTAGCCCGGTCAACCATGTACTGAAGATTTCGGCCATAAAATCTGAATTTTATCCTTACGTTGTTGTAAGGTATAGGTTCAGGTTTTTGATGAATAAGTTCGGGTATCGGTTTTGGAAAAGGCCCGTCAATGTCAAGTTTAAAATCGGACATGATGTGCATATGATCCCAAAGTTTTTGTTGGTAATTATCTAAATCTTTAATTCCCGGATTTAGGTTAATCATAACATTCATAAGGCTTACAGATAGTTTTGACCGTAAGTCACGATCCTCAACCTCCACCACCTTGTCTACCATTTTCTGCATTCCCCTGCCATACTCACTCAGCAGTAAGTTAGGTCTTTGGGTATTATATTCCATTTGGCTTTGCACGCCTCAAAGATAACAAAATTTGTTTCTCAATTTTTTTGAAAAATATTTGAACTGAATCTCAGCGAATTAGATTTTAAAATTGATAATATAGTCATAATTGTATCACGTTGTTAAATAATTGTTATTTTTGACCAACTAATTAACACTTAAATATGAAAAAAGTTATCAACCTACTCTTGGGGTTTCTTCTCATCGGATGGATGGCAAGCCCCGCCATTGCTCAAAATCGAACGATTACTGGTAAAGTTTCCTCTGAAAAAGACAAAGAGGCACTCATCGGTGTAACAGTTTCGGTTAAGGGAACAACCATCGGAACGTCAACTGATGAATCTGGGATTTACTCTATTAGCGTACCAGTTAACAAATCAACCTTAGTATTTACCTATGTAGGTATGAAAAACACAGAAGTTGCCATCGGCACCAACACAATAGTTGATTTAGCCATGATAAGCGACGGCTTGGGTTTAGACGAAGTTGTTATTACAGCTATTGGTCTTGAAAAATCTTCAAAATCAATTGGGTTTTCAACACAAAGTGTTTCTGGTAAAGAAGTAGCTGGATCAGGAGAGCAAAACATTATTCAAGGCTTGTCAAGTAAGGCCGCAGGTGTTTATGTTCAAGGAACCAGTGGAACTCCTGGAGCATCATCAAAAATTTTGCTTCGTGGAAACACAAGTTTCTCAGGTAGTAACCAACCGTTGATTGTAATTGATGGATTACCAATCAGCAATGAAACAAGTAACTCAACAGCTGGAGATTATCCATTTAATAATAATTTGCAAAGCGTTCAAAACTCTAACCGAGGATTGGACATTAATCCAGACGATATTGAAACCATTACTGTTTTAAAAGGACCAGCAGCAGCAGCACTTTATGGTGCTCAAGCCGCTAGTGGAGCCATAATAATAACTACAAAAAAAGGACGCACAAGAGGAAAAGCTAAAGGTTTTAATGTAACGTACAGCACAACGCTTGAATTACAAAAAGTAAATAAACTTCCTGATTTGCAAACCAAGTATGGTCAAGGCACAGGTGGTGGAACTTTAGTAGCTGGTGTACCTAAAGAAGAAGGTGCAAAAAATCCTGCTTCACCAAATAGTTGGGGACCAAAGATTGCCGATGGAAAATCATTCGACAACATGGAGGAATTTTTCCAATCTGGTCATTTATATAACAACAGTGTTGTATTAAATGCTTTTAATGAAAAATCATCGTTGCGTTTATCTTTAGCTAACCTAAAACAAGATGGTATTATTGCCAATACCGACTACCGAAGAAATACTGTAACTGTGAATGCCGATCATAGAGTTAGCGATAAATTTATGTTTGGTACTACATTTAGTTATGTTAACTCAGGCGGTACTTTAGTTCAAAACGGAAGTAACCTTGCAGGCGTAATGCTTGGATTGACCCGTACACCTGCCGATTACCAACTTAATGATCCTAACAGCAGTGGTGCCAATGGATGGACCAATGCAGATGGGACCCAACGTTCATGGTTTCCATTATACGATAATCCAAACTGGAGTGTGAGAGAAAATCCTTTCACAACCGATTTGAATAGAATGTATGGTAACATCAATATGAAAGCATCTCCATTTAGCTTTATGGATTTAACTTATCGTTTAGGAACTGACGTTTATACAGACAAGCGTTACTCAATTTTTTCAATAGGCTCAAACCAACCTGCAAGTGCACCTAATGGTGAATTAAACGAAAACATACAATCATACCGATATGTTTATCAGGACATTCTTGCAACCTTCAAAAAAGATCTTACCAAAGATATTGATGCAACCTTAATGATTGGTAGCAATTTACAATATGAGCGCAATGAAGATCAATATTTAAGAGGTAGAGATTTAACCATTCCAAATTATTATAATTTATCGAATGCGTCTAATTTATATGCCAATTCAGGGTATTCAATTCTTAAAAAATCAGGAATATTTGCTGATTTAAATATGAACTACAAAGAGTTTTTATATTTGAACTTAACAGGACGTCAGGACAAATGGTCTTCTTTTAACAAAACCATTACATACCCATCAGCTTCTTTAGCCTTTTTATTCAGTGATTTTGTAAAACAAGATTGGTTTAATTTTGGTAAAGCGCGTATTGCTATTGCACAAGCCGGTAAAGGTCCTTCGCCTTACGCAACTCAAAACTACTATGGCAAACCATCCTTTACCGATGGATTTACTGATGGGTTAGGATTTCCTTATTTAGGTCAAAACGGATTTGGTATCAGCAATACATTAAATGATCCAAACATTAAGCCTGAAACTACAACTTCACAAGAATTTGGGTTAGACCTTCGTTTCTTTGACTCTCGTTTGCGTTTAGACTTTTCTTATTACAATACACAAACTAAAGACATTATCCTAAGTTTACCAATTTCAACTGCCTCTGGATTTTCTTCTTTTTACACCAACTCAGGTAGAATGGAAAATAAAGGTATTGAGCTTTTTGCTTCAGGAACTGCAGTAAAAACAAAGAACTTCAGTTGGGATATCGGAATCAATTTTAGCAAAAACAAAAATGAGGTTTTGGAACTTGCTAACGGCGTAGACGAAATTTCACCAGAAAGTGCTTTCGCAACCGCTGGAGCTTATGCAATTGTTGGATCACCTTATGGCGCCATTTATGGAACAAAATGGGAAAGAAATAGCAGTGGACAATTAATAATTGGAGCCAACGGCTTACCTACGTTAGACCCTAAAAAAGGTAATTTAGGAAATCCCTATCCAGATTGGATGATGGGTATCAGAAACAGCATTGATTACAAAGGCATTAAACTAACCGGACTATTAGATATACGTGAAGGTGGTAAAACCTGGAATGGAACTTATGCTCGTTTGAACCGTTTGGGACGAACAGAAGAGTCAACCGACAGAAACCGTTCATATGTTATCGAAGGTGTTAAAGCCGACGGCACTCCAAATACAACTGCTATTTCTGCAAATGCCTATTGGTCAACCTACCAAGGTGACGGTGGTGCTTATGCTACCGAAAATGCTATGCAAGATGTATCTTGGGTACGCTTGAGAGAGATAGGTTTAAGTTATAACTTAAAACTTAAAGCAGTTGATAAATATATTAAATCAATTGATTTGGGTTTTGTAGGAAAAAATCTTTGGTTGAAAACAGATTATAAAGGTGTAGATCCAGAAACAAGTTTAACTGGTGCAGGTTCTAATATTGGTGGATTTGATTATTTCAACAATCCCGGTATCAAATCATACATCTTTAGTTTAAAAGCAAACTTTTAATTAAAAGGAGGAAAATAAAATGAAAAAGATACTAATATTAACAACATTAACAGTTTTATTTGTAACACAAGGTTGCAAGAAATTTACTGAAGGAGATAAAATTTCGCCAAATGCGCCAAGTGAAGTAACCGCTGCGTTGCTTCTATCTAACTGCGAAGTAGCATTATTTGCTTCTTATGGCGGCAGTCTATCACGTACATCGTCTATCCTTACTCAGCAGAGTGCAGGATTCACCGATCAAGCGTTTATTTTTGAAAAATACTCAATAGTTGAAGGTGACCTTGATAATGAATGGTCTTCCTTGTACACTTCAGGCCTAATAAACACCAAAAAATTGATTGACAAAGCTGGAACAGCTAACCCACATTATGCAGGGATTGGGAAAATTTTGCAAGCCATGATGATTGGCGCAGCTACCGACCTTTGGGGCGATGTGCCCTACAGCAAGGCGTTAAATGGTGAAGACGGAACTCAAGAGTCATTAAAGCCTTCTTACGACAAACAAGCCGATGTGTTAAATGCTATTCAAGCGGTGTTAACTTCAGCTATCGCTGATCTTGGTCAAGCTAAAGCTAATAATAACCTTTTACCATCTTCTGACGATTATATTTTTGGCGGAGATGCTGATAAGTGGATTCGTACAGCTTGGATGTTAAAAGCACGTTATGCATTACGTTTAAGCAAAAAGAATTCGGCTGATGCCTATTCTAAAACATTAGCTGCTTTGGCTAGTGCAAATGCTGCAGGCCTTTCGGCTGGTGACGATTGCGAGATGATGTTTGGTACTAGTGCCAATGAATATAACCAATGGTATGCCTTTACAAAGGTTGACCGTGAAGGGTATATACGTATGGGTGCCAAATTGGTTAATATGATGAACTCTACCAGCGATCCAAGATTACCTTTCTATTGCGAATTACAGGATACTACTGCCTATATAGGAGGACCAGCCGGTGAAGCAGAAAGCATCACTTATGGAAAATTTGTTTCTGTAATTGGTAGCTATTATGCATCTCCCGATTCTAAATTGCCGCTTATTACTTATGTAGAATCTAAATTCATGGAGGCTGAAGCCAACATTAATGCAGATAAAGCTGCTGCTGCAACGGCCTATAATGCTGCTGTAATTGGACATATAACTAAGGTTACTGGTGCAGCACCCTCTTCGGGTTATGTTACTGCTAATGCTTCGGAAACAAGCAGTACTATAACTTTAGAAAAAATTATGAATCAAAAGTATATCGCCTTATTTACCCAATTGGAGGTATACAACGATTGGAGACGTACTGGCTTCCCTACTTTAACAAAAGCCACAGGTGCTGTAACTGAAATACCTCGCAGAATGCCTAATGTATTGACAGAAAGACTGTACAATAGCAACGCTACGCTCGTTTCCGATATGAGTGTTCCTGTTTGGTGGGATACAAACTAACTCTGTTGGAATAGAAAATAATTATTTGATAGGTCGTGTCGTAAGATACGACCTTTCTTTTTATTGTCAGTATTTGAAATCGGTTTCTATTTTTATTGCTCAATTAAACATAATTTAGCTCCCCAAAAATTACTAATGAAAAAATTAATTATAACTATCGTTTGTTTTTTTACATTATTTGGCTGTTCAGATAATTCAAAAAAGGAAGACTTACAAAATGAGGTACAATCTTACCTAATGGGGTATAATCTTCAATTTCAGAAATTGCTTATTTCAAGTAATGAAGCCCAATGGAAACTTAATACCATGATTATTGAAGGCGATACTATAACAACTAAAATTGCCACTGAAACAGGTGAAGCTTTTGCCAAATTTACAGGCAGTAAAACGAATATTGAAAAGGCTAAAACCTTTTTAAATTCCAAAGACCAACTCACACCATTACAGATAAAACAGCTGGAAATTATTTTATTTATGGCTGGAAGCAGTCCCGAAATTGCAGGAGATATCGTAAAACAAAGAATAAAAGCGGAAGCAGATCAAACAGGTTTGCTTTATGGTTACAAATATATTTTAAACGGTAAAGAAGTAACTACCAATGCCATTGATGAAATCTTAAAAAACTCAAAGATTTTAGACGAAAGACTTGCCGCTTGGATAACAAGCAAGGAAATAGGCACAACTCTAAAAACAGGATTGGAAAATCTTAGAAATTTGAGAAATAAATCTGTTCAGGCTTTAGAGTACCAAGATTACTTTGCCTACCAGGCAGCCGAGTATGGTATGTCAAGTAAAGAAGTTATTCAATCGTGTGAAGGAATGATAAATGACGTATGGCCTTTATACCGAGAATTGCACACCTGGGCACGGTATGAATTGGCAGCAAAATACAAACAACCGGTGCCTGAATATTTGCCTGCTCACTGGTTGCCCAATCGCTGGGGACAAGACTGGACAGCTATGGTAAATGCCGAAGGAATAAACTTGGATAAAGCTTTAAAAACAAAATCGCCGGAATGGATTGTTCAACAAGGAGAAGCCTTTTATAAAAGTCTCGGATTTAATGCATTGCCAAAATCCTTTTATGAAAAATCGAGCCTTTACCCATTACCTGCTGAGGCAAAATACAAAAAAAATAACCATGCCAGTGCCTGGCATATTGATAACGATAAGGATGTGAGAAGTCTTATGAGTGTGGAGTCAAACACTGAGTGGTGGGGCACTGCCTTGCATGAATTAGGACACATTTATTATTATCAAACCTACTCAAATCCTGATGTGCCCATAATATCAAGAGGCGGAGCTAACCGCGCATATCATGAAGCTATGGGAAGTTTAATAGGTTTGGCAGCCATGCAAAAACCATTTCTTCAAAATTTCGGATTGGTGGGTAAAGAGGTTAAAACCAATGATACCATAAATATGTTAAAAGAAGCTTTAGATTATGTCGTTCATATTCCTTGGGGGGCAGGTGTTATGACCGGGTTTGAAAACGAACTTTATACAAAAAATTTAACCAAAGATGAATTTAATAAAGCTTGGTGGAACCTGGTGAAAAAATATCAAGGTATTGTACCTCCAACCGAAAGAAGTGAAAAGTACTGTGATGCCGCTACCAAAACTCATATTAATGACGATGCTGCGCAATATTATGATTACTCCATGAGCAACGTCCTTTTATTCCAATTTCATGACCATATAGCCAAACAAATACTAAAACAAGACCCGCATAATACCAACTATTGGGGAAGCACAGCTACCGGTCAATTTTTAAAAGATTTAATGTATCCGGGAGCAAGTGTAGATTGGCGCGAGCATCTTAAGAAACACCTAGGAAGTGATATGAGTGCAAAACCAATGTTGGAGTATTTTGAACCCTTATTGGTTTATCTTAAAAAAGTGAATACAGGAAGAACCTATACCCTGCCCAATCATATTTAACTTACCTGAATCCTGCTTAACAGCGACCTTCCAAGAGTTATTTCATCCGCAAATTCAAGTTCTCCTCCTATGGAAATCCCTCTTGAAATTTGGGAAACTTTTATGGATTTATCTTTTAGCTTTTTTGTTATGTAAAACGAAGTTGTATCACCTTCCATAGTAGCACTAAGGGCCAGTATTACCTCGTCGGTTTCATTT
The DNA here is from genome assembly GCA_945897885.1 of Chitinophaga pinensis. GTDB lineage: Bacteria > Bacteroidota > Bacteroidia > NS11-12g > UBA9320 > JABWCE01. Next base: position 3,000 of record CAMDGU010000020.1, on the reverse strand, counting down.
TCATTTACTCTTTTTAGTAATGAAGCAATATTTATTTCCTCGGGGCCTATGCCATCCAAAGGAGATACCAGTCCGTTAAGCACATGATACGTCCCATTGTAATGTCCGGTACTTTCAATAGAAATACAATCCTGAAAATCTTTAACCACACAAATTATTCGTTTGTTACGGTTCACACTTTTGCATATATCGCAAGTATCAGTTTCTGAAACATTATGACAGATGGAGCAAAATTGAAGGTTTGTCTTTAAATTTATTATGGCTTTGGCCAAGGAACCAACCGATTCCTCAGGTTGTTTCATTAAATGTATGACCATGCGTAATGCCGTTTTTTTGCCAATTCCCGGAAATTGAGAAAGTTCATTAACAGCTTGTTCTAGTATTTTGGAAGGAAGATTCAAATAGTTTAAATTTTCAGAAAGCAAAAATACATGGATGCAATGTAAAGCATGCCATAGGAAGAACAAAAACTCAAAATAGTAGATTGAATTTTTCAAAAGGCAATGTACTTTTGCACTCCGTTTGAAAAACGGGGTGTAGCTCAGCCCGGTAGAGTACACGTCTGGGGGGCGTGTGGTCGCAAGTTCGAATCTTGTCACCCCGACCAATAATACCAAGGGTTGCAGACTTTAAAAATCTGCAACCCTTTTTTATTTGCCGACTTTTACGGGCGAAAACACCAGGTTTGAATAAACACTGGGAAATGCAATTCTGATAAAAATCAAGGGAACAGATAAAAACAACTCTATTCCAATTAGCAAAAGCCGATAAGAAACCAAAAAAGGAGGGATTCCTGCCCATCCTACTTTTTTGTGTTAATATTCATTAACACGCATGAATGTTAATGAATAGTAACGCCATAATAAAATCCATAAATCACATTATGATGGGAAATTAGCTTTTTCCCATTGTTATAATTTTATTTTTATAGCTTAAATCGCACTATAATGTGATTTTGTTTGTGTGATATTAAAATAAACACTATTTTTACAGCAAAATCACACTAAAATGTTATTTAATTCAATTGGAGAATCTATAAAAAATCGTAGGAAAGGACTGGGAATAACCCAACCCCACTTAGCCGAACTGGCAAAAGTAAGTACAAACACTCTCTATAAACTTGAACGGGGACAAGGCAATCCCACTTTAGAGGTTCTTAATAAATTGGCGGAGGTGTTGGGCATGGAACTGAAACTTGAAGTTAAAAAGAATCTTTAAATAAAAATTGATCTAAATTAATTATCAAATCGAAGATTAGAAAATGCCACTAACTAAAATTAGATATAAAATAATTATCAAATCGAAGATTAGAAAATGCCACTAACTAAAACTAGATATAAATTAATTTTCAAATCGAAGATTAGAAAATGCCACTAACTAAAACTAAATATAAATTAATTTTCAAATGAGGGCTGCAGAAATATATAGAGACGGGAGTTTTACCGGAGTTTTGACCGAACTCAACCGCAAGCATTTTGTGTTTAAGTATGATGATAGTTATTTTAATGATGCAGGTAAACCTGCCATCAGTTTAACACTTCCGAAAACCCAAAAGGAATACTCTAGTGAATTTTTATTCCCGTGTTTTTTTAACATGCTTAGCGAAGGTGTTAACAAAAAATTGCAAAGCAAACAATTGCGAATTGATGAGGAAGACAATTTTGGTTTATTGATGGCAACAGCGCAATTCGATACCATTGGTGCGGTAACTGTAAAACCAATAAAAGTGATTAGTGAAGAATGAAAAAGGAAAAACACACACAGTCAGATACAACTATTGTCAATTTTCCGGTGGCCACTGAAGTTTGTCCCGGAACATTGGCTGAAGGGTTTACTACTTATAGTCCGAGCTGTTTACGGAATTTGTTTAATGGCAAAAAGGTAAACCATGTATTGCCCTATGAGCCACCTCAACAAAGCGAGGAAGTCGCAGAGCAATTTATCGAAAACCGCAAACGTATTTCCATATCAGGAGTTCAGGAAAAATTAAGTTTTATACTTGAAAAAAATCAATTGCGGCTTACCAAAGAAGGTGAACAAGGTACTTTTATACTAAAACCAATACCACGAGACTTAAAAAAAGTTAACCAAGTACCGGCAAACGAACATCTAACAATGCAAATAGCCCGGCAGGTTTATGGAATAAATACAGCCGAAAATGCTATGATTTTTTTTAAGAATGGTTTGCCGGCCTATATAACCAAACGTTTTGATGTAAAGAAAGAAGGTGGAAAATTGGGCCTTGAAGATTTTGCAATCCTTGCAGGCAAAACCAAGGATAATGCAGGGGCTGATTTTAAATATGAATATAGCTATGAAGAGGTTGGGATGCTGATACAGAAATTTGTCCCGGCTTGGAGAGTAGAAATAGAGAAATATTTTTCGTTAATTGTATTCAATTTTTTGTTCTCAAACGGGGATGCCCATTTGAAGAATTTTTCATTACTGGAATCAACCAAAGGCGATTATTTGTTGAGTCCTGCTTATGATTTAATAAACACTAAACTGCATGTGGATGATACAGATTTTGCATTGAGCAAAGGATTATTTGCCGATGGATTTAAAAGTGAAAAATTTAAAATTAGCGGACACCCGTCTAAAGCTGATTTTATTGAATTTGCTAGACGTATAGGCGTTTCAGAAAGCAGAATTGAAAAACTATTGGCTCCTTTTTTAGAAAAGCAAAATCAGGTAGATGAATTCACAAGCCGTTCTTTTTTGAGCGAACCAAACAAGAGGGGGTATCTACTGATGTACCAAACCAAACGAAATTATTTAACTGCTTAAACTATGTGTTAATATTCATTAACAACCATGAATGTTAATGAATATTAATGGAAACGAATTGAATTTTTGAATTCTGGAAAAGGTACAAGGCCTGTATATATTAATTTACTCTCACTTTAAAAAGTTCAAAATATTTTGTCCTATTATAGAATAGTTTCCATTTTTCAAAACCTTTACAGATTTTAACATTGCTTCCGCAAGTAGTTTTGTTGA
>CAMDGU010000019.1 GCA_945897885.1 Chitinophaga pinensis | reverse complement strand
AGTATTTCCTTGGCAAAATTTACTTTCTCTTTCATTAATGCCACCACTTTTTCTATGTAAGCCAAATCGGTTTTGTAGCCCTTGGCTAAAGCCAACGTCAATAGTTCAGCCGCTATTTCTGCATTATTCTGAAGTTGTAAATATTCATGATTAAACCACAAGGCTTTGTTTAAATCAAACTTGGCCCCGTTTTTACTCACCCGTTCCAGAGTAAATTCGTTAAACAAATCCTCAACGCTAAACATTTCACGGTTGTCGCTTGGGTGCCAACCTAAAAATGAAAGCATATTAATTACTGCTGCGGGCAAATAGCCACTTTCACGGTAACCGCTGGATATTTCGCCGGTGGCTGGGTCTTTCCATTCCAAAGGAAACACCGGAAAACCTAATTTATCGCCATCGCGTTTGCTTAGTTTTCCGTTGCCTTCAGGTTTTAATAATAAGGGCAAATGAGCAAATTGCGGCATCGCATCTTCCCAACCCAAATAGCGATAAAGCATCACATGCAATGGAGCCGATGGCAACCATTCTTCACCCCGGATAACATGAGTAATTTTCATTAAGTAATCATCCACCACATTGGCCAAATGGTAAGTTGGCATGCCATCGCTTTTATACAAAACTTTGTCATCCATTTGGGCGGTTTGCACCACTACCCAACCTCGGATGATATCATGAAAACGCACTTCTTCTTTACGTGGCAATTTCAAACGAATCACATAAGGTTCATTGTTGGCAAGGCGTTCTTTTACTTCGTCTTCGCTCAATGTCAGACTGTTTTTCATGGTCATGCGGCTGGCAGCATCATACTTCGAAGGCATTTTGCTGGCTTCCAGTTTGGTTCGCATTTCATCCAATTCTTCGGTGGTATCAAAGGCGTAATAGGCAAAATCATTGGCTATTAACTGATCGGCATATTGCTTATAAATTGGCTGCCGTTCGCTTTGGCGGTATGGGGCATGGGGGCCACCAATTCCAACTCCTTCATCGTAGGTTATTCCCAGCCACTTAAAGGTTTCAACAATATAGTCTTCGGCACCTGGCACAAAACGGTTTTGGTCGGTATCTTCAATACGCAAAAGAAAATCACCGCCATTTTTTTTGGCAAATAAATAATTATAAAGGGCGGTTCTTACCCCGCCAATATGCAAAGGCCCGGTTGGGCTTGGCGCAAATCTTACTCTAACACGACGTTCCATAAATAGTTCGCAAAAATACGGCTTAAATTGCTTGGAGTAAATGCAGTTAAAACTAAAAGTTAACAAATTCATTTGATTTACGATTTGAAACTCTTTTGGGTTCAAATTGTTGTTCATGTAATTAACACTAAAAATCCAAACTACGTTTTCATATGTTTTATAAATTTATAGTTTATTCGTTGTTATTAATCTCACCTTTTTGGGCAAATTCCCAAACTATAAAGGATGATTTTGAGGGAAATGGAAATATTGGCAATTGGCGAGGCGATAATTGCCTCATTAAAACTGGTTTTCAGAACCCTTTTCAAACTAGCACAAACAGTTCAGATAATGTTTTAGAATACAGGGATAATGGAGGATTGTATGCCAATGTAAGATTTGATTTAACAAAAAATCTTGATTTATCAAAGGAGAGTATATTTTCATTTAAAATTTTTATTCCATCTAGCACCATTTCAGGCAGTCAACTTAATCAAGTTTCCTTAAAATTACAAGATGGTAAAATTGCTGAACCCTGGTCTACTCAATCAGAAATAATCAAACCATTGCTTTTAGATCAATGGCAAACGATAACATTTGATTTTGCTAAGGATAAATTTATTAATCTAAACGGTGGCTCTTTGCCACCGGCGCAGAGAAAGGATTTTAACAGAGTTGTTATTCAGATTAATGGTGAAAACAATAGAGACAGTGTTGTGGCTTATCTGGATGATTTTGAACACAAAAGGACGGTGATTGCCGGTTCTATTTATACAAAATTAGTGTGGGCTGATGAGTTTGACACCAACGGTCCTGTTAATTCTTCGAATTGGTTTCATCAAACCGAATTACCAACATCTGGTAGTTGGTATAATGGAGAAATTCAACATTATACCAATAGGGTTGAAAATTCGATAGTAGAAAACGGCAATCTAAAGATTATTGCAAAAAAGGAAACTTATGCCGATCAAAGTTATACTAAACAGTACACCTCTGCCAGACTGAATTCTAAGTTTGCTTTTAAGTATGGTAGGGTAGAATTTAGGGCAAAACTCCCATCGGGTGCTGGCACCTGGCCTGCTGTTTGGATGCTTGGTAAAAATATAGATGAAAATGGAGCCTATTGGGATAATTTAGGTTTTGGAAAAACCGTATGGCCGGCTTGCGGCGAAATAGATATAATGGAGCATTGGGGAAATAACCAAAATTTTGTTCAAAGTGCCATTCATACCCCCTCCAGTTTTGGAAATACTATAAATTTAGGTGGACAAACCATATCAACTGCGTCAACTGCTTTTCACGTTTATACATTAGAATGGACACCAACGAAATTAGTTTTTAGTGTTGATTCCAATATTCATTATACCTACAATCCATTACAAAAAGATCCTAATACTTGGCCTTTTGATACTGAACAATATCTTCTTGTCAATATTGCCATTCAATCCAATATTAGCGCATCATTTACACAAAGTGCATTAGAAATGGACTATATAAGGGTTTATCAAGAAAGTAATACAAATTCAACTTTAACTGACAACTTCAAAAATCATATACTTTATCCTAATCCCGTCAATAGCCATCTTACTATAAACTTTGGAAATATTATCGATAGCATTTTGTCAGTTCAGATATATGCGGTAGACGGAAAATTGGTAAAGTCAAATACCTATTCAGTTGAAAATAATGTTATTTTCATTAATGAATTAGAGAATCTAAACCGAGGAATTTATGTTTTAACCTATTCGATAGGTAACAAAACTTATAGATCAAGATTCATAAAAAGCTAATAGTATGGCTACTAACATAATTTGCCTTTTTGCAACTGAGAGAAATACCCAAAAAAAATGTACATGAATAGTAAAATAAAAATAATAATAATTTAATGTTGATGTAGTAGAGATGTAGTAATTTTTTTGGTTATTACTCTCTCATTCATCTACTTTCGTCAAAAGGTTTTAAACCAAATTAATAATATTAAAATGAAAAAAAATTACACAACAACCAAGTCACACTTAAGTGTGCTAAGAAAAATGACCCTCTCTATTTTTATGATGGGGGCAATGAGTGCTTTTGCGCAAAACGCTCCGATTAACTTTGAGTCTGGAGGACAGGGTGCCAATTGGACCTGGACTAGTTTTGAAAATGATGCAAATGCGCAATTAAAAATAGTTGCCAACCCTAACAAAAGTGGTGGTAATACATCTAACATTGTAGCCAAACTTACCCCATTAAAAACGGGTCAACCATGGGCAGGTGTTGAATCTAAGCATGGTGCAGACATAGGAAAATTTACTTTGACTACTGCCAACTCTACCGTTAAAATAATGGTTTATAAAACTGTTAAAAGCGACGTAGGTATAAAGTTCGCCACGGCATCGGGAGCTTCTACAGGAGAAATCAAGGTGCCTAACACCAAAGTTAATGAGTGGGAAGAGTTAACGTTTAATTTCGCCGGTAAAGTAGGAGAGCCATCTTCCACCGATATTGATCAAATTATTATCTTTCCTGATTTTCAAGCCAGAACCGATTCTAATGTTTGTTATTTCGACAACATTACGTTTAGTGCCGGTGCAGTAACAGCACCAACTACTGCAGCTCCTGCACCTACAAGACCTTCTACCGATGTAATCTCAATGTTTAGTAATACTTATACAAACAAAACGGTAGACACTTGGAGAACTAGTTGGTCAGCTGCCACTTTAACCGATTTACAAATTGCTGGTAATGATACTAAAAAGTATTCATCCCTCGATTTTGTTGGTATTGAAACAGTTGGTGCAAATGTTTTAGATATTTCTTCCATGTTGTATTTCCACGTAGACGCTTGGACGGCTGATCTTACAGAATTTAAAGTTAAGATTGTTGATTTCGGCGCCGATGGCGCTTTTGCCGGAGGAGATGATAAGGAACATCAAGTAACTTTAACCCCGAAACAAAATGAGTGGAATAGTTTTGATATTCCAATGTCTGATTTTACCGGTTTAACTACCAAAAAACACATAGCACAGTTAATCTTTGTAGGAACACCTCCAGGATCAGGCACAGTATTTATTGACAATGTATATTACCATAAAACCCCGATCATTGATCCAAACACTCCTCAAACCGCTGCTCCAACTCCAACCTTTGCTTCAACAGATGTAATGTCATTATTTAGTAATGCTTATACGAACAAAACTGTAGATACTTGGCGTACAAGCTGGTCTGCAGCCACATTAACAGATGTCCAAATTGCAGGAAACGAAACCAAAAAATATTCAGCTCTTGATTTTGTTGGTGTTGAAACTCTTGGTGCTAACAAAATTGATGCGTCAACTATGACCCATTTTTATCTGAATGCATGGACTCCAAATCTTACAGCTTTTAAAGTTAAGTTAGTGGATATGGGTGCCGACGGAGTTTTAGGTGGTGGCAATGACAAAGAACATGAATTAACCTTAAGTGCACCAACTTTAAACAGCTGGAATACTTACGATATTCCATTAACAAGTTTTACCGGTTTAACTACCAGAGCTAATATCGGGCAATTAATTTTTGTTGGCAATCCAACCGGTGCCGGAACTGTATTTATTGATAATGTGTTGTTCAGAAAATCAACAGTTTCAATAAAAAGTTTGAATGCTGCTAAAGTAAATATCTATCCTAATCCGGCTTCTGATAATTTAACTATCACTGCCGATAAGCAGATCCAAATGGTTACTGTTTTAAACAACATTGGTCAGAGTGTGTTAACTATGAACCCTGATTCTAAAGTTGTTTCATTAGACGTTTCTAAACTTACGAATGGTGTTTATTTTATAAGAACTACTTCTGAAGAAGGACAGACTACCTCGAAATTGATCTTAGATTAATTTCCAACCTAATTGTAAACATCAAAATGATTTAATATTTATAATTAGTATTAAAAAACGGGCAATCATTAAAATGATTGCCCGTTTTTCTTAATTAGCTTTTACATGCTTATCCTTCGCCGTATTTGATCCAAAGTAGAGCTTGTTAAAGAAGATAAGCATATAATCTTGAAAAAAATTATTTCGAATATGAAGGCTTACCGATTAACAGCGTCCATAGATGAATCATAATTCAAAAATCATAGAATGCTTTGGCGAATTAATATTCAATAATATCTATACTATGAGAATTAAAAGTTAAAGATTATCCTTCTTTTTGTAAAAGTTGGCATTATTTTCTGATTTCATTTTAAATAAAAATCCAAATAAATCTTCATTGGGTTGGAGTTTTAATTTTTTGCGTAAACGGTATCGACTAATTTCCACACCTCTAACTGATATGCTCATTAATTGGGCTATTTCTTTACTCGATAAATTCATCCGCAGATAGGCACAGAGTTTCATTTCATGGGCATTAAGCTCAGGAAATACTTCCTTTAACGTTAGTAAAAAATTGCTGTGAACGTCGTTAAAATGAATTGAAAATTGTTTCCATTCATCATCTAATTTTTCTTCAGAATTCAAGCGACGCAGTATTTTTTTAATTTCTGATGCATCCACCTGATCCTTTATCGGCAAATAAACTTTATTGAGCTCATCCGCCATTTTGCCTATAAATTCTTTTTTCTGCAATAGGTTCATTGCATTACTTGCAAGTTCAGCATTTTTGTGCTGCAACTCCGCTTCTAGTTTTTCATTCTTTAATTGAATAATTGCCTTTTCTTTTTTTTCAAGTTTAAGTTGGTAATTTTGATTTAGTTGATGCTGCTCTTCTTCAAATTTTAGTTTATCAGCCAACCTCTTGCTTTGTTGCTTTTTTAAGATTTTTTTCTTTTGAAATTTGAAAAGTAGAACAATAAATAGAGTAAAGCCAATAAAATATAAAATGTAAGCCCAAACGTTTCGATACCAAGGCGCTTCTATCCTGAAAGAATAACTAAACTCTTTAAATTCGAACGACGGACCATAACGGGATTTTACATAAAATATATAGTTACCTTCCGGGAGATTTGTATATTCTTTTTCGTTTTGTAGCAGCCAATTGCTCCAGTTTTTATCATACCCTTCTAAATAATAACTGAACTCGGTGCCGGGTTTATGGCGTAAAAATGATGTGGTAAAGGCAAATTGAAGTGAATTAAATTTATAGGGAATTGAAACTTTCTCAAGCTTGTTTCCTGCGTTTTCGTTGAAGCCCCCATAAATTATTGAATCGCCATTACCAATAATTTTAACGGAGGTAACATAGGTGAGGTAAGAAAGTGTTTTTTCTCTATATTTAGCGTAGTTAATATTGTAAAAACCTGTTTCAGAGCCAATGAGTATATTTTCAGAATTGTACGGATAAATGTTTTCGAAACCACTCAGCAAATGATTATGCAATTCGGGTATAAATTTTACTTCCGGATTGGGTGCTTTAAAATCAATTACACCTAACATTTTTCCAAGTACAAACCAAACATTGCCTTCCTGATCTTCTTTTAGGTAGCGTATGGATTTTTTTCCAAGTAATTTTTGATATTGGGGTGATGGAATTATCTTGGAACCTTGATTATTTGGTTCGTAAATACCTTGAGTTGTTGCAAATAAAATTTTACCCTTCAATTTAAAAACATGGTTGTCTAAGTCAGCAGGCAACCCATGCTGCATCGTGTATTTCTTAATAGTATTATCCTTCCAATTGATTTTGAATAGTCCATGATAAGGATGTGAAACCCAAATAAATGAGCCATCTACCTCCATGTATCTGCTTGATTCAATAAGATTTTTGAGTTTTCCTTTGTCTGTAAGTTTACCATTTTCTTCGGCAAACAAATTGATTCCAAAATAATTGCCGCATGCAATTTTAGTTGGAACAGTGCCCGGAATTGGCTTAAATGTCCAATAACCGGATGAATTTGAAACATTGGCTGCTTTGTGACCTGAAATAGTCCAAAAACCATCATCTCGGCCGACCAAAAGTTGCTTTCCAACAACGAATAAGTTCCATGTAAGTCCGCTCAAAACTGGTTTAGGTTCAGCGGTTATTTTACTTAAATCTGTGTTTGAGCCTATTGACAGCCAATGCAAGCCAGTGGTTAATGCAAAATATAATTCACCATTAAAAACAGTAGCGCCTTGTCCGCTGCCATTATTAAAGGATGCTGGATTGATATGCCTAATGGGATTATTCCAATCCATAAGCGCAATACTATTATCTAATCCAATCCAGGTAGTACCATCGAAACCCGTGTATGTACATCGGATTGTATTGCTTATCAACCCATTTTTGGTTGAAATTTTATCAAGTATTTCACCGTTTCGGTTAATTTTATATAAGCCTGAATTATAAGATCCAACCAAAAAACTTGTTTTGTCCAATATATCTAAGGAGGTGAAATGCATTTCAACACTCGAGTTTTTAAGTGTAAAAGGGCGAATTAAATTTTGGGATAGAAGGAATAAACCATGGCCTGAGGTGCTGATTAAACTAGTGCCTTTACCATAAGGTTTACTGTCGTTAATCATAAAACCGGGTGGCAAAGCACTTGGTTGGATAAGGGTTTCCCACTTTTCGTTATTGAACACAAGAATTCCTCGTTTGCTATCCAAAGCTATAATTTTGTTGTTGTGTTTTTTAAGCGATAACCAAAGAGAGTTGGGTTTAAAAAAGGTTAGTTTCTGATTCGAATATCTAAAAATCACCTCGGATGCCATAAAAAAGACTTCCTTGTCAGTGACTTCAATATTCCAAATGTCAGCAAAGGATTGGACGGATGGTGGTAAAAGATTTTTTAGTGATGTAAATACAAGTTTGCCTAAATTATCTGACGTGTAAAAACCGAACTCATCTTGAGCACCTGCATACAATTTTCCATCCTTTCCAAAGGCAATGGATCTTAAAATAGTTTTGTTGGGTACAGGAAACAATTTCCAATTTGTTCCATTATAAACCAAAAGCCCTTCATTATTGGCTATATATATGCGTCCAAAAAGGTCGCGTTCTATTTTCCAATTTTGTGTACCTGCGGCATATTCCGATTTGGTAAATACGGATAATTTTACCTCCCCAATGGGAGCTTGACCGTAGGATGAATATAGACATAACAGGGATACAAAGGAAAAAAATAATGCTTTTCCAAACGAATCTTTTAGTTCAATATTTTGTTTAATCTTGTTTATTATTGTTGTGTTATAATTTGTAAAATTAATATAATTGATGAATGATGTAGTAGAGATGTACTGTTTTTTTTGGTGATTGCTCTATCAAACCTATACTTTCGTTAAAAATTTTTAAACGGTTTTAATATAAAATTGCTTGAACAAAGCTTAAACCGATAACCGAATTAGAAACCCATAAACGAACAAACTAAATTTAAGTCTAATAAAAATTGAACTATGATAAAAAACCTACTTATATTGAGCATTTTCTTTTTAGCTTCCTTATCTTCAATTGCTCAAACCGACAAAGTGGAGGTTGTCAAATCCGGAGTCGGATTTAAATTATCAGTGGACGGTAAAAACATATTTGTCAACGGGATGAACTGGGATTACTTGCCCATTGGCACCAACTACAATTATAGTTTGTGGAATCAATCGGATGATGTTATCATGGCCGCGCTGGATCTTGAAATGCCATTACTTAAAAATATGGGTATAAATGTTATTCGCCAATATATCGGTGTTCCTCCAAAATGGGTAAAATATATTTACGAAAATTATGGCATATACACCATGCTCAATCATTCCTTTGGCCGTTATGGTTTAACGATCAAAGGCAAGTGGGAACCCAATACCGATTATTCTAATCCAAACGTCAGGGAAATTTTGTTAAAGGAAACAAAAGAAATGGTTTCTCAGTACAAAGAAACTCCCGGTATTTTGATTTTTTTATTAGGTAATGAAAATAATTACGGTCTGTTTTGGAGAGGTGCTGAAACTGAAAACATTCCGATGGCCGATAGAAAATCGACAAAAGATGCCTACTTTTTATATAAGCTATTTAACGATGCTGTTAAAGAATTAAAAGCTATCGATGCAAATCACCCTATGGCTATTTGCAACGGGGACTTGCTTTTTTCAGAAATTATTGCCAAAGAGTGCACCGATATTGATATATTAGGAATTAATTGCTACCGTGGCCTTACGTTTACCGATTTATATGATCGCGTTAAAAAAGAGTTAAATATGCCTGTAATCCTCACTGAATTCGGTTCAGACGCGTTTAACACATTAGCAAACAATGAAGATCAAGAATATCAAGCCAAGGTGTTACTAAGCAACTGGAAGGAAATTTACGGGAATGTTGTTGGGATGGGTAAAAATGAAAACAGTTTAGGTGGTTTTACCTTTCAGTTTAGTGATGGTTGGTGGAAGACCGGTCAAACCATCAATTTGGAAGAACACGACGCAACTGCATCATGGTCCAATGGAGGTTATACCAACGATTTTGTGAAAGGTGAAAATAATATGAATGAGGAATGGTTTGGAATCTGTGCCAAAGGCCGAACAAATGAACGGGGCACTTATGAACTCTATCCGCGTGCCGCATATTATGCGCTAAAAAATGTGCATAGTTATGATCCTTATAACGGTACTAATGCCGCAATGAATGCATTGTTTAGTGGGATTTCTATAGCAGACGCTGCACTAAAAGCAAGAGGTGATAAGGCTGTGCTCGAATCGAAAGATAAAGGTAAATTGTACTTAAGTAATTTGCAAGCCAATTTCAATACCTATCAAACCGGAGGAAGCCTCACAACCACTCCAGCAACTGCCAATCCTTCAAATACAACCACATATCCAAGCGGGCAGGGATTTGATCATATGCAATCCTTTAATGTAGGGGTAACAGCCAGACCCACGCCTAATATGAAAGCAAATGTTCAGTTTAATGTGCTTGGTAATGTTGCCACCAATCCAATAGATGAAGTGTTTTACGAAAATAGAGGAAGGCCGATGACGATTCAAACACCAAGCGGACCTCAACAAATAACTGATAATAATAGAGTTCAGCTTTATAGAGCCGATTATTCATGGGATGCCAAAGAATTTAAATTGACCGGATTTTATAGAACCGGCCATTATCATTGGGGGTATGAAGGCGATTTCTTTGGTCTTTACAGGGAAGCTAACTATGGTCCTAACATTGATTTATACAATGGAAATGCGCCCTTTGGATTTGAATTGGAAGGGAAAAAACATATGAAAGGATTTAAACTAGCATTTGGTCCTGAATTGTGGTGGGGTGCCAACCCAGCTGTAATTTTAAAGTATAGCAAAAAGCTACTTGGTTTAGATGTAACAGGAATTTTTCATGAGGATATAACACAAAGAAACAATGTACAAAGTTCTTTTGCCGTTCCGGTGCCAAAAACCAGAAGATTAACCTTAGCCATTGGTAAAAAAATGGAAAAACTCACCTTTGATTTAGGAGGAATGTGGGGAGGTCAGCCTCTTAACGGAAGAACCTTTCAACTCTATGAAGACAATACTGTATATGAGGATAAAATACAAAGTTCTGATAATTTCGGCGGAAAGGCAAAGTTAACTTACTCCTCAGGGGCAATGCGTTGGTATGGTCTTGCTTCATATATGGGATTAGTGGCCAACGGAGGTGTAGATCAAACAAGAACCTTTACAGGATGGGCACTTAAAGATATCGGAAGCGGAAATATGTACAATGCACTAACAGGATTTACCTATAACATAGGTAAAATCCAAATTGCACCAAATTTCATGTATCAAAAACCTTTAGCCGGTCCTATTGGACCTGAATTTGCGGCACCTGCCCGCCCAAGAAATATCTTGGATGATCCTTTTTCTGTTAGAGGAAACAGAGAAACAGTAGCTGGAGAACTTTTACTTACGTTTGATCCTACTCCTGCTACATGGATGTATGAATGGGATAATGACAGAATGGAAGATGCTAAATTTGCAATGAGCGCTGATTTTGTATATCGTCATTTGCCAACCATTCAAGATGCAGCAATTGGTATCCTTGGAAATGGTCGTACTACATTTGTATTCCCTGGTTCTGCTCCTGCTCAAGATTTATGGGAGGTAAATACCAGGATTGTTTCTAAATTAAATCATAATTTCGGAATAATTGGAAACCTTTATTTTGGAAATGGCCAGGCCAATGGAAGTAATACCAGAACCATAAATCGTTATGGATTTGACATTCGCACTATCTATAAAAAAATGAAACTAACCACCATTGTAAAAATTGATGATTGGGGACCATTTGATTATCACAGAGATTTCAATTTAACATTTCCGCTGCAATTAATCGGTGACTGGTCGCTAGAAATAGGCAAACCCGATTGGTTTATGCTACCCGGCACAAGACTTGGTATACGAGGAACCTACCGAACACTTGATAGATACTCGAATAGATATTCACCAATTGAAACATTAAATAACTTAGGTCAGTTTGTGCCCGACCCAACTGCAATTGGTTTTCCTAATGGTAATGAATGGGAATTCAGAACCTACATACAAATCAATATAAACAATTAACGAAGTTTCAAGCTTATTAAAAACGAGAAAAATGAAAATTTTAATTAAACACTCTATAAATATTAGTCTCCTTGCCGCATGTTTGATTGTTCAATCAGGGTGTGAAAGAAAAAAATCTGACTATGCGGTATTGCCTTCATTTGGAACTACCGGTGAAATTTTTACTGATAACTTTATTGGCTTAGGTTCCAATTTTTATTTACCATTTGCCGATGCAAAGCCTGATGTGTTCTCAGTGGATATTAATGAAGGTTTTGAAAGCAATGCCTCCGTAAGGATAGACGTGCCTAATGAAACAGATCCCAGCGGCAGTTATGCAGGGGCCATTTTCAGAGTTGATGGTGCAGGCAGGAATCTTAGCGGTTATGATGCTCTGACGTTTTATGTAAAAGCTTCGGCCGGTGTTAAACTTGGTGATGTGGGTTTTGGGATTAACTACCTGGGAGACAAAAATAAGGTTTCGACCCAAGATGTGAATGTAGGAACTAACTGGACAAAGGTAATTGTCCCCATACCTGATCCTTCCATACTTACAAATGAAAGAGGTGTTTTTTGGTTTGCTGCGGGTACAAAAGGGACAGGAGGATCAGGATATGCTCTTTGGTTTGATGAAATAAAATTTGAAAAACTGGGGACGGTAGGTAATCCAACCTCAGCTATTTTAAGTGGCCAAACAATTACATCTAAAACATTTATTGGTTCTTCAACCACCCTAACCGGGTTAAACCATATTTATAACCTTGCAAACGGAAATGATATTGTTGTAAATTCTAGTGCAGCCTATTATGAGTTCAAAAGTTCTAACCCTGCAGTAGCTGTGGTAAATGACTCCGGCGTAGTGAAAGTTCTCACAATCGGAACTTCGGAAATAACTGCAACGGTTCAAGGGGTAACTGCCAAAGGCAAACTAATTATTGAATCAAAAGGAAATTTCCCGGGGGCACCAGTTCCAACTAAGCCTAAGAGTGATGTGAAATCTATTTTTAGTGATGCATATACCAATGAAACCGAAAGCAATTTTACCCCTGGTTTTGGAGGGTCTACAACCCTAACCGAGGAGTTAAATACCAGCAGTGGCAAAGTGCTCCAATACTCTAACAATAATTATACGGGAATCATGTTTGCAAACCCCCTAGATGCATCAGGTCTTGGATTTTTGCACATTGATGCTTATGTAGAGAATGCCGCTACCACTATTGGAATTCAAATTAGAGATATAGGTGGGAATAAACTCATTGAAACGGATGTAAACACCGGTAATCCTATTGGGGACGATAAAGATATTAGATCTAGTTTATCCGCCTTCCAATCCGGCGTTTGGAAATCTTTTGATATTCCTTTGAACGGAGCTATTTTAAATCAAAAAAATAACTTGGGAGCCATTATTGTTACGGGTGGAACGCTTTTTTATCTTGACAATATTTATTTCTACAAATAAAATCTCAACAATTACAAATTATTTAAAGCAAAATTCAATGAATAAAACATTTAAAACAATACTTTTTGCAACACTAATTGCCTCTATGTCGGGGTGTGAAATAGAACCTAAACAGGACCTCCCAAAAAGAAGTTACGAATTGGTATGGAGCGATGAGTTTGAGGGTGATAAAGGAACAGCGATCAATAATGCTAAATGGGTTTATGACTTAGGCACTGGTCAAGGTGGATGGGGTAATAATGAACAACAATCTTATACCAATAAACCCGAAAATGTGGCATTAGATGGAACCGGTAATCTTGCAATTACAGCGATTAAAGACGGTTCAGGAAAATTTACTTCTGCCCGAATAAAAACGGATGGCATTTTCAGCCAACAATATGGTAGAATTGAAGCGCGTATTAAAACCCCAACAGGATCAGGTATTTGGCCTGCATTTTGGATGTTAGGCAGCAATATTAGCAGTGTAAGCTGGCCACAGTGTGGTGAAATTGATATTATGGAACAAAATGGAAAATTCTCGAATATTACCTACGGAACCATTCATGGACCAGGGTATTTTGGAGGAAATGGTAACTCAACGTCTTATGCAATGCAAAACAACAGATTTGATTCAGACTTTAACCTTTACGCGGTTGAATGGGGTGAAAACTATATTGAGTTTTTTGTTAACAATTACCTTTACAAAAGGGTTACTTCATCAGACGTTTCAGGTGAATGGGTTTTCAATCAACCATTTTTCATAATCTTAAATGTGGCCGTAGGTGGAAATTTTGTTGGTCCAACAAACCCATATACACCGTTTCCTGGCATAATGCTCGTTGATTATGTAAAAGTATACAAAGAGAAATAAATCGAAATGTTTATTTACTGAAAAAGCAATGTTTTTAAATATATTTCTGTTAATAATTGACGGGTAATTTCTTTCAATTATAGCTTTCCAATTACTTAATATAAATAACAAATAGTATTAAACACTTGACAATTTTATCGTTAATAAAGCGCTATTTATCGCGATATGTGCCAATTAAAATTTAAAAGTAGAAATGGCATATTTTAGCTTAAACCCACACCAATTTACAAAGAAATTTACACCATTCAATGTCTCGTCCTAAACAAGCAAGTGAACCATCCCAAGTTGGAATTACCAGATTAAAAATAGAAGGAGAAAACTTCTATTGCATTTCTAATTTTGATGAAATACGCCCATTTTTTATGAGTATTGTAAGCGACTCAAATCATTGGATGTTTATATCAAGTAATGGGGGTCTTACAGCTGGTCGTAAGAATGCTGAGTATGCACTATTCCCTTATTACACGGCCGATAAAATTACTGAATCATTTGATACCACTGGTGGAAAGGCCATTTTTCAAATTATCCAAAAGGATGCAATTCACATTTGGGAACCATTTTCAGAACGCAATGCAGGGTTATTTAAAACAACCAGAAACCTGTATAAAAATTCAATTGGGAACAAAATAATTTTTGAGGAAACCCACCACAATTTTGAGCTTACATTCAGATATGAGTGGAACTCGAGCAATATATACGGATTTATACGCAAATCTTCTTTAGAAAACAAAGGCAACAAAGCACTTAGAATCAATATACTTGATGGCATTCAAAATATTATGCCTGATGGCGTTAGCAGTGACTTGCAAAATGGCACGAGCATATTGGTTGATGCCTACAAACGCAACGAATTGGATACTGACTCGGGGATGGGCATTTTTGCTTTGAGTGCCATAATTGTTGACAAGGCAGAGCCAAGTGAAGCACTTAAAGCCAACATCGCCTATGCTATTGGGCTCGAAAATCCTAAACACCTTTTATCCTCACTACAACTTGATGCCTTTAGAAAAGGGTCACCGATAACACAAGAAGATGACGTAAAAGCTGAAAAAGGTGCCTATTTCATCAACCAAGAAATTACCTTGGCACCCAATGGTTTAAAAAAATGGTTCATTATATCCGACGTAAACCAAAGTCAGGTAAATGTTGTTGCACTGATTAAAGATATCGTCACCAACAATACTCTAAAAAAACAAATTGAAGATGATATCGAATTAGGTTCAAAACGATTGTTGGAACTAAATGCCTCTTCAGATGGGGTGCAATTGTCAGATGATGTTTTTAGAGATACACGCCATTTTTCAAATACACTTTTTAATATTATGAGAGGCGGCATTTTCGATTTTAATTACCAAATCGAAAAATGGGATTTAACCAATTATCTGGCCAATGCAAATAAAGCAGTATTTGAAAATCATAAGGCATTAATAGATGGTTTTGGGGAAACGTTTACTATTTTTGATTTAGAAAATATCACAAGCCAATCAACCGATAATAACTTCAAGCGATTATGCACTGAATACTTGCCTTTAAAATTTAGCAGAAGACACGGTGACCCCAGCAGACCATGGAATAAATTTTCTATTAATACAAGAAGTGCGATAGATCATTCTAAAATACTTGACTACGAAGGTAATTGGAGAGATATTTTTCAAAATTGGGAGGCTTTGGCGATTTCATATCCTGCTTTTACCAGAAGTATGATTCATAAGTTTTTGAATGCTACTACATTTGAAGGATACAACCCATACAGGATAACAAAAGCGGGGTTTGATTGGGAAACTGTAGAACATGACAACCCTTGGTCGTATATTGGCTATTGGGGAGATCATCAGATTATTTATCTACTCAAATTATTAGAAATCAATGAGAAATATTATCCTGGCCAACTCAGTAGTCAATTTAATGATGATCAATTTGTTTATGCCAATGTACCCTATAAAATAAAAACCTATAAGGAAATTATAAAGAACGCAAAAGACACCATTGAATTTGATGAAGCATTGGATGTCAAAATCAAAAAAAACAGAGAGCTTATTGGATCAGACGCTGCACTTTTAATGGCTCAGAACAGCCAGATTTATTCAGTTAATTTTATAGAAAAATTATTGGCAACCGTTTTATCCAAACTTTCTAATTTTATACCAGAAGGCGGAATTTGGATGAATACCCAACGTCCGGAATGGAACGATGCTAATAATGCGTTAGTTGGGAACGGTGTTTCGATGGTTACACTTTATTACCTTAGAAGATTTCTTGTTTTTTTTGAAAAACTTATAGAACAAACCGACGAACAACGTGTTGAGTTATCAAATGAGTTAATAATATTCTTTAAAAAAATTCAAACTATTTTTGATGAAAATGCGCATTTATTAAAACAAGCCATAAGCGACACCCAGCGTAAAGCAATAATTGACAGCTTAGGCCAAGCCGGAAGCGATTATCGAGAACATATTTATAAACAGACCTTTTGGGCTGAAAAAAGAACTATATCCTACAGAAGACTTAAAAGTTTTGTTAAAGTATGTTTAAAGTTCATTGAGCATTCTATCAAGGCTAATAAGCGTGACGATAATATGTATCATGCTTATAATTTAATAACCATTAAAAATGATAACGAAATTTCTATTTCTTATCTTAGCGAAATGCTTGAAGGTCAAGTTGCCGTGTTAAGCTCAGGTTGTTTATCGCCTAAAAATGCCCTCAAGTTATTGGATAGTATGAAGAAAAGTGACCTTTTTCGGCAGGACCAATACAGCTATTTATTATATCCAAACAAACAGCTTCCTAAGTTTTTAGAGAAGAACAAAATACCAAATGAAGCCATTGAAAGCTCTAAGCTTATAACTGCTATGCTCACCGCCGGCGATAACACGCTTATTGAAAAAGATATAAAAGGTGAATACCATTTCAATGGCAATTTTAAAAATGCGGCAGATTTGAGTAAAGCTTTGGCAAAATTAAAGGATTCAATTTATGCCTCATTAGTTAAAAAAGAAGAACAATCTCTTTTAAACACCTTTGAGTTAGTGTTTAACCATAAATCTTTTACTGGCCGCTCGGGCACATTTTATGGTTACGAAGGTTTAGGTTCAATATATTGGCATATGGTTTCAAAACTTCAATTAGCTGTTCAAGAATTATGTCTTCAGGCAGTTACAAGAAAAGAAACACCAAAAATAATTGGCAAACTCCTAGAGCACTATTATGAAATAAATGCCGGTGTTGGTGTGCATAAATCGCCCTTGCTTTATGGAGCTTTTCCTACCGATCCCTATTCTCACACTCCAGCCGGCAAGGGAGCACAGCAACCCGGAATGACAGGTCAGGTAAAAGAAGATATTTTAAGTAGATTTGGCGAATTAGGTATTTTTGTGGATAAGGGTTGTTTATACTTTTACCCTTGTTTATTGCGCAAGGATGAGTTTACAACACGTGACCGCTTGTTTCACTATGTAACCATACATAAGGAACATAAAACATTTGCACCGGAACTCGGTTCCCTTTGCTTTACCTTTTGCCAGGTGCCCGTTATTTATCGTTTGTCTCAAGACAATTATATGGAAGTTGAAAAAAAAGGAGGTCAACTTATAACCAACGACTCACTTCAACTGGATGAGGAATTAAGTGCACATATTTTTAATCGAACCGGTGAAATAACCAAAATCACCGTGCATGTTAAAGAATCTATTTTAAAATAATGGGATGTTAAAATTGAGGATAATATATAGTTTTCTTTTACTGCTAACCGTTATTATTGTTTCTTGCAGCGCCCCAACCTCTAAAAATAAGAACCCAAAAAATTTAAAGCTTACCAAAACAGCAGCTCAAATCTTAGGCGATTCAAATTACCTGGCCATATGTTATGGCGGATACCGCAATGATACAAGAGACACTCAGCCTTCCTTGGCTCAAATCAAAGAAGATATGAAATTGCTTAATGCCATTGGTATTAAAGTATTAAGGACGTATAATACGAAGTTAAAAGAAATAGAAAATATATTAGAATCAATAACCGAGTTACAAAAAGAAGATTCGAATTTTGAAATGTTTGTCATGCTTGGAACTTGGATAGATTGCGAAAATGCCTGGACAAAAAGACCGCCAAATCATGAAAAGGAAAATGAAGTTGCGAATGCCGCAGAGATTCAAAGAGCTGTTGATTTAGCAAATAAATATCCGAGCATTGTTAAAATGATATCTGTAGGTAATGAAGCCAGAGTAAAATGGGCAACCGCGTATTTTGTTCAACCTAATATAATTTTGAAATGGGTAAACTATTTACAAAATCTTAAGAAGGAAAATAAATTAGATAAAAATCTTTGGATAACAAGTTCAGATAACTTCGCCTCCTGGGGAGGAGGCGATACAATCTATCATTGTAAGAATTTGGAGAAATTGATTCAGGCAGTAGATTTTGTATCGATACATACCTATCCGGTGCTTGACACTCATTATGATCCTGAATTTTGGGGTAGACTAAAATCAGAATTTCAACTTCCCAAAAGTGAAGCGGTAGAAATGCTTATACAAAGAGCGGTTAGGTTTGCTGAAAAGCAATACACCAGCGTCTTGAAATATATCCGACGTATTGATAGCACAAAACAAATTCATATTGGTGAAACAGGCTGGGCAAGTAGTTCAGACGGATACTTTGGCACCGATGGCTCTAAAGCGTGTGATGAGTTAAAGGCAGGCGTTTACTACAAACTAATGCGTAAATGGACTAACGAGTCCAAAATATCATGCTTTTATTTTGAAGCATTTGACGAGAAATGGAAAGCTGCTAGCAACATAAACGATGCGGAGAATCATTTTGGGTTATTTACCATTGATGGACATGCTAAATTTGGTTTATGGCATTTGGTAGATAAAGGTGTTTTTAAAGAATTAAAACGCGATGGAAATACCATTGTTAAAACTTACAAGGGCAAAAAAGAAGATTTATTAAAAACTGTTGAACTGCCTCAATTATTAAAAAATTAAAATTCAATGAATACTAAACAGTTTTTGTATAACTCAAAAATCATTATTCTTATGATGATTTGCGCTGTTTTTATTCAATGTAATACCACTGAAAAAATGACTGTTGATGTATATGAAACTTCGGAAAAAGGAAATGCTTTAACTTTAATTAAAGAGTTTAAACCTGCGCACAAAACATTAACTATACAGGTTAATACAAATAAAAAATTTCAGAAAATTACAGGATTTGGTGGGTCATTTACAGAAGCTTCAGCTTTTTTGTTAAATAAAATCAGCCCGGAAAATAGAAAAAAAATAGTAGAGGCCTATTTTAGCAAGGAAGGTGCAAATTATTCATTAACCCGGACACATATTGCTTCCTGTGATTTTTCCTTACAAAATTATACTTACGCTAAAGTCGAAAACGATTTGGAAATGAATCATTTTAGTATTGAGGATGATAAAAATGATTTAATCCCGATGATTTTAGACGCACAGAAAACCTCAAAAGAAGGATTTAAAATTATCGCTTCACCATGGACTGCACCACCCTGGATGAAAGACAATAATAATTTTGTAGGTGGAAAACTACTACCTGAGTTTAATGATGCTTTTGCATTATACTTTTCTAAATATTTAGCGGCTTATAAAAAAGAAGGAATTGATATTTGGGGTATTACAGGGATGAATGAGCCTCATGGGAATGGAAATAATTGGGAAAGCACCTTGTTTTCGCCCAAAGAAATGACTGATTTTGTTCAAAATCATTTAGGGCCAAAATTAGAAAAAGATGGGTGGGGTAAAGTCAATATTTTGGGCTACGATCAAAACCGGGCCGGATTAAAAGAATGGGTGGATGAAATGTACAGAGATAAAAAATCATCCAAATATTTTGCAGGTACCGCCATGCATTGGTATGAAAGTACTTACGATTATTTTCCGGACGCTCTGCAATATGCTCATAAAAACGCCCCCAATAAATATTTAATTGAAACTGAAGGCTGTGTAGATTCTGAAGTCCCAAAATGGAGAGATGATGCATGGTATTGGAAAAAGGAAGCCACAGATTGGGGTTGGGATTGGGCCAGTGAAAAAGACAAACATTTACATCCTAAATATGCACCAGTTAATAGATATGCTACTGATATTATTGGATGCTTAAACAATTATGTAGATGGTTGGGTAGATTGGAACATGGTTTTAGACAAACAAGGCGGTCCCAATTGGTTCAAAAACTGGTGTGTAGCCCCTTTAATTGTGGATCCGGATAAGGACGAGGTGTATTTTACACCCTTATATTACGTCATGGCTCATTTTAGTAAATTTATGCGTCCGGGAGCTGTGAAAATTGGTTGTGAAATTAATCATAAAGAAGTGATGGCAACAGCTGTACAAAATCCGGATGAAAGAATTGTTATTGCTGTTTTTAATCCTACAAAAGAGAAATACACTATCTCAATCAACATAAATAAGGAGATAAAAAATATTACAATCGATGCCAAAGCATTACAAACAATCGTCATAAAAAATAATAAGTAACCTATGTCCAATCAACATTCAATACAGAAAGTACCTTTAGGCCAAAAAATTGCATTTGGATTAGGAATGTTAGCCAACCAGATGTTTCCCGCTGCTTTAGGGATTTTTATGGTTGTATTGGTAGAGAATTTAGGCATGCCTTCATGGATGTGGGGTGTTCTATTCTTTGTGCCTAGAATAGTAGATGCCTTTTTTGATCCCATCATGGGATTCATTTCTGATAATACAAAATCAGTTTGGGGAAGACGAAGACAATATGTTTTTATTGGTTCCATCATAATGGGAATTGCATTTATGATTATGTGGCAATTGTACAGAGAAGATAGCGTGATGTACAATTTTACTTTCTTTCTGACCTTCTCACTTATTTTCCATATCGGGCTTTCGATATTTAGTGTACCCTATGTGGCGATGGGGTATGAAATGAGCGATGATTTTCATGAACGGACCAGCATCATGGCAATTTCACAATGGATTGGACAATTTGCCTGGGTTATTGCACCTTGGTTTTGGGTAATTATGTATGAGCCTTCGTGGTTCCCAAATGCTGATACCGCTACAAGAACACTAGCCATTTGGGTTGGTACAATTTTTATGTTACTGGCAATGGTTCCTGCTATTTTTATAAAGAGTAAATCAACCAAGTTTGATCATACTTTGCAGCCACTCACCTATAAAACAATCGGAGGAAGTTTAAAAGAAATTTTAATTAGCTTCAAAGAAGCATTTGCCAATAAACCTTTTAGAAAACTATGTATTGCTACCTTCTTTATTTTTAATGCCTTTAATACCGTTGCAGGTTTTACGTTTTTTATAGTTGTTTATTATTTATTTAATGGTGATACAGCAGCAGCAGGTATTTGGCCAACGCTTTTTGGATGCGGGGGTGCTTTAGCAACAACGTTTATTGTTATACCCATTGTAGCGTGGATGGCAAAAAAAATGGAGAAAAAGAAAGCGTTTCTGATTTGTCAAGGCATATCTATTTTTGGTTACATTTTGCTTTGGTTTCTTTTCGTACCGGGTAAACCTTATATGTTTTTGTTTGCTTTGCCTTTCTTTTCTTTTGGTATTGGAAGTTTGTTTACCTTGATGATGTCCATGACAGCCGATGTGTGTGATATGGATGAATTGGAGTCTGGCAAAAGAAGAGAAGGGGTTTTTGGTGCTATCTATTGGTGGATGGTAAAGTTTGGTTTTGCAATAGCAGGATTATTGACTGGTGTTATAATGTCGGTTCTTGCTTTTAAAGCAGGTGCTCCAACCCAACCGGAGGGTGCCGTCACGGGATTAAGATTGTTCTTTTCAGGGGTGCCAATTTTTGGAACTTTAATCGCTATGTTGGTCATGAGGAACTATGACCTTACAGAGAAAAAAGCCAGAGATATAAAAAAAGAATTAGATACCAGAAAAGGCAAAATGAAAATTGGTTCATCGGCCTATCTTCCAGGAAAATTAAATTCACTGCTGCAAAATGGTAATTTAAATTCCATTAAGGGCATTGATTACAGTCAAAAAAGTGAAGCAGAAATAGAAACTATATTTTCTGAACTGTTTAATAATGGCTTAAAAGGGTTCTGCTTTAGTCCCTATGTTGAAGGGCAAAAAATAGGTGATATTTTATCACAAGAACAAATAAGAAGAAGAATAGATATCATTGCACCGCATACCAAATGGATACGAACTTTTTCGAGTACTGAAGGAAATGAATTAATCCCCGAAATTGCACACAAAAAAAACATTAAAACAATAGTTGGGGCATGGATAAGCAATGATAAGCAGAGAAATGAAAGTGAAATACATGCCTTGATAAAACTGGCAAATGCCGGTTTGGTTGATATTGCTGCAGTTGGTAATGAAGTATTGCATAGAGACGAAATATCTGAAGCAGAAATTATTGATTATATAAATAGAGTAAAGAAAGCCATTCCAAGCCATATTGAAGTTGGCTATGTTGATGCTTATTATCAATTTATTGAAAGACCAAAACTTGTTGAGGCTTGTGACTTGCTATTATGTAATTTCTATCCTTTTTGGGAAGGTGCTTCCATTGATTATTCAATGTCCTATCTTTCAAATATGCTTGAAGTGACAAAATTAATAAGTCAAGGTAAAAGGATTATCATAACTGAAACAGGATGGCCCAGTTTTGGCCAAATTGTTGAAAGTGCTATACCCTCCAGAATAAATGCGATGAAATATTTTATTTTGTCTCAAGAATGGGCAAAAGCCAATAACTTAGAATTATTTCATTTCTCATCCTTTGATGAATCTTGGAAAGTGATACAAGAGGGAAAATTGGGAACTTCATGGGGAATATGGGATAAAAACGAAAAATTCAAGTTTAAAAAATAAAGCTAAAAATATGTCATACAGAGAAGGTCATTTATTCACAAAACATAATCAGGAAGAGTATTCTCATATTCAACAAGAAAATTATTCTGATTTTCAACACCAACCTATTCATATTAATTATCCTGAACTTTCAAAGGATGATTTAAGAAGTTTGTGGAACAAAACACTTCAAAAGGGCATCCATGGCATTTGCTTTAGTATTTATGAAGATGGCCAAAAACCTGGATCAATCATTACTGAAGCTCAAGTTGAAAGACGTATTAAAATTTTAAAACCATATGTAAAATGGATTCGTTCGTTTTCTTGTATCGAAGGCAATGAACATGTACCAAAAATGGCCAAAAAACACAGCATGAAGACGCTTGTAGGTGCATGGCTGGGAGATGATTTAGAATTGAATGAAAGAGAAATTGAGGGTCTGATATCCATGGCAAAGGAGGGCCTGGTTGATGTTGCAGCGGTAGGGAATGAAGTGATGTATAGAAAAGATTTGACCGAAGAGCAATTATTAGCCTACATTCAACGAGTTAAAGATGCTATTCCCCGCATCCCGGTGGGTTATGTAGATGCCTATTATGAATTTTCTCAAAGACCACGGATTACAGAAATTTGCGATGTGATTTTAACAAATTGTTACCCATATTGGGAAGGATGCCCTATTGAATACTCTTTTCCTCACATGCTAAGTATGTATGAATCTGCTAAAAATGCCGGTCAAGGTAAGCGTGTAATTATTACTGAAACAGTTTGGCCTAGTGAAGGTGGTGCATTTAAAGCATCAGTTGCTACTAATGAAAATGCCATGCGATACTTTATTGATTGCCAAAACTGGTGTAATATAAATGGTATCGAGAGTTTCTATTTTGCTTCTTTTGATGAGTCTTGGAAAGTGGGACCGGAAGGTGATGTTGGAGCTTATTGGGGACTTTGGGATAAACACGAGCAAATAAAATATGAATGACTGATTTTTTAAAAAAATTTAATTTCCCATTTGCTAAGGCCATTTGCTATTCAGGCTTTAGAAATGGACAACAACCTGGTGGAATCGTTCCTTCATACGAAGAAATAAAAGAAGATTTATTGCTTTTACAACCACATTGGAAGTATCTTAGGTTATATGATTGTGATGAACACGCTTTAAGGGTTATTAAAGTTATCGAACAAGAAAAATTAGATTTTAAACTAATGCTTGGTGCATACATTTTAGCAGAAATGAATAATCATGGTTGCCCTTGGGGCGGAGGAGTTTATGAAGAAACCAAGCTTGAAGAAAATAAAAAAAATAATGACTTAAAAATTCAGCGTTTGATAGATTGGGCTAACCAATTTCCTGAAATTATTTTTTCCGTATCCTTAGGAAATGAAGCGTGTGTTGATTGGACAGACCATTTTGTGCCTGTTGATCGCGTTATAGAATTTGCAAAAAAAGTTAAGCTAAGTATTAAGCAACCTGTTACTTTTTGTGAAAATTATGTTCCATGGTTAAATTATCTTACTCCACTGGTGGAGTATATAGATTTCATTTCGATACACACCTACCCTGTTTGGGAATACAAACATATTCATGAAGCGGTTGAGTATACCATAGCCAACTATGAATCAGTTGCTAAACAATATCCTAAAATTCCCGTAGTAATAACTGAAGCGGGATGGGCCACCAATTCACATGGAATAGGAATTAATACTGAACATGTGAATGAAGTCAATCAGAAAATTTATTTTGAAGATTTGATGGATTGGACAACTAAAAATAATATCCTAAATTTCTTTTTTGAAGCCTTTGATGAACAGTGGAAAGGTTCATCAGATCCAATGGAACCAGAAAAACATTGGGGCATATTTAAAACAGATCGCACCCCTAAGCTGGTTTTAAAAAAATAACGTATACTTTTATTTACTGAATTTTTGCTACCAAGTGAGCTAAGCTTGGAGATTTAACATTTGAAATTTAAAATCAAAAAGGTAACTCCTCCAAAAACCGAATCTCTCTGGTTTCAAAATTAACCTGACTGATCAGATGCTCCAACCCATTACTAACCATTAAAAATTCTGCCTTTAAGTAAAGATTATAAACTGCTAGTTGTTGCAGAGTGGTTTGGGTAAGCTTTATGGATGGAGCTTTACATTCAATGGCTAAATGAGGATTTCCGGAGGAATTATAAATAACAATATCAAAGCGTTTTAACATTCCATTTATTTTTAAAGCCCGTTCTACAGCAATTAATCCAACAGGAACATTCTTGTCATTTATCAAATACAAAAGCAGCTTTTGTCGCACTTCTTCCTCGGGGGTAAGCAAAATATGCTTTTTGCGAAGCGGGTCATACACAAAGGTTTTGCCTTCCTTTTCAGTAATTTTTAATGGGGTGTTATGGAATTGAAAATTTTTGATAGCTTATAATTTGTTGGCAAAATAACAGTAAAAAATCAGCATAAAGTTGCAATTTCGCAGCAATGGCAAAACAATCTTCCGGCATGTCGTTCAAAGGTTTGATGACCGAACTGGATTTAAAACATTACAGTCCGGTGTACACCCTTTGCGGGGATGAGCCTTACTTTAATGATAAAATTTGTGACCGGTTGGAAGCAGAAATTTTGAACGATGCCGAAAAAGGATTTAACCAATCGGTTTTTTATGGAAAGGATATTGACACCCTTTCGATAGTTAGTGCCGCCAAGCGCTACCCCATGATGGCCGAAAGACAAGTGGTTATAATTAAAGAAGCACAATACCTTAAAAATTTAGAGGTATTAAATCAATATCTGGAAAATCCTTTAAAAAGCACGGTTTTGGTGTTTTTGTTCAGAGGAAACGGACAATTAAAAAAGACCAATACCTTCAAACTTTTATCCAAATACACAGTTTTTGAAAGCACAAAAATTCCGGATTATAATTTAGCTGAATGGATTGATGGGTATTTAAAAGACAAAGGGTTTAAAACCGACACCGCCGGATTGCAGCTTATTGCCGAATCGTGTGGAAATGATTTAAGTACTGTTGAAAATGAACTAAAAAAAATATTTCTAAACCTTGGCGACCGCAAATCCATTTCGTTGGCCGATATTGAAAAGTATATAGGAATAAGCAAGGAATACAGCGTATTTGAACTTCAAAATGCCATCTCCCGAAACGATGTCCGAAAGGTTTCAAAAATCATTAATTTCTTTGCTTCCGATACCAAAAATAATTCGATCATTATGGTTATTTCTTCCCTCAATACCTTTTTTACAAAAGTATATATGGTTGCACCAAACAGTTCAAAATCGGATGCGGAACTAGCTTCTATTATTGGCGTGAGCCCATATTTTGTAAAGGATTTTAGAAATACGTTAAAGCACTATTCCTCTGCTAAAGTGGAGCATATTCTCCATTCTTTAAACACTCTTGATTTACGAAGCAAAGGCATTATGACGAACACGGGTGATGAAAATTTGTATAAGGAATTATTGATTTGTCTGACTTAGATTTTTTTGAACCACATAGGAAGATAGAAACATAGAAAAATCACATAAGGAAAAAACTATGTGAAACCTTA
This sequence comes from Chitinophaga pinensis, assembly GCA_945897885.1. Taxonomy (GTDB): domain Bacteria; phylum Bacteroidota; class Bacteroidia; order NS11-12g; family UBA9320; genus JABWCE01. The sequence continues at coordinate 21,625 of CAMDGU010000019.1, read as the reverse complement.
AATGTCTATGTGTCTATGTGGTTAATTTTACTTCAAAAACTCCAACATCGCCTCCAATGCCCTTTTCCTGTGACTTATAGAATTTTTAATTTCTGAAGACATATCAGCAAAGGTTTTGACGTAGCCATCTGGAATAAACAATGGGTCGTATCCGAAACCTTTACTTCCACTCATTTTATTAGCAATTACACCGTCTACTCTTCCTTCAAAATAATGAATTTTCCCATCCATCAATAAAGCAATCACCGTTTTAAAACAGGCTTTGCGATTGGTTTTACCTTCCAATTCCTTTAATAATTTTTGATTATTGGCTTCGTGGTTGCCATGTTCCCCGGCATATCTGGCTGAAAAAACACCCGGTTGATTATTTAAAGCTTCCACTTCCAATCCGCTGTCATCGGCAAAACAATCTATTCCTTTGGCCTTGTAAATGGCATTCACTTTAATAGCAGCATTTTCATGAAAGGTTAATCCCGTTTCTTCTATGTCTTCATAAAACGCTATATCGTTCAGGCTTTTTATCTCCAAATGCGAGGGAGCCAAGATGGCTTTTACTTCCTCTAATTTATGGGCATTGTTACTTGCAAAAACTAAGTTCATATTTTTAAAACAAAGCCTTTCCTGTCATTTCCTTTGGTTGTTCCAAGCCCATCATTTTTAAAAGTGTTGGGGCAATATCCGCCAAAATACCGTCGTGCATTTTAGCCTCATTATTCCCTACTAAAAAACACGGAACCGGATTCATACTATGCGCTGTGTTGGGAGTTCCACCATCATTTATGGCAAAATCAGCATTGCCATGATCGGCTATTATGATAAACTGATACCCTTTTTTCAAACCGGCATCCACCAATTCTTCAACACATCCATCCACCGTTTCCACAGCTTTTACTATGGCTGAATAAACCCCAGTATGGCCTACCATATCTGCATTGGCAAAGTTGATACATATAAATTCTGTTTCGGCCATTTCAATTTCTTTCAACATTGCCTCCTTCAAAGGTATGGCACTCATTTCAGGTTGTAAATCGTAGGTGGCCACTTTGGGCGAAGGAATCATAATCCGCTTCTCATTCGTAAATTCTTTTTCTCTTCCACCCGAAAAAAAGAAAGTAACATGCGGATATTTCTCAGTTTCGGCTGCCCGAATTTGACGCAAGTTTTTATGAGCAATTACCTCCCCTAACGTATTTGCTAAATCATCATTCCCAAAAAGAATGCTTACATTTTCATAGGTTTTATCATACTCGGTAAAGGTGGTGTAATCCAAATTTAACCATTTCATTTCCTGCTCAAGAAAATCTTTTTGCGTAAGGGCTAAAGTAATTTCACGGCCCCTATCGGTTCTGAAATTAAAATTGATAACTATATCGCCTTCCTCAATAATAGCAAGAGGTTCACCATTTCTATTTCGTACCGAAATTGGTTTTAAAAATTCATCGGTTACGTCATTTTTATAAGACTTTTCAATTGTCTCTAATAAATCAGTCGTCTCCTCCCCTATTCCTTTCGTCAGTAAATCATAGGCTAATTTTATCCGTTCCCAACGTTTATCGCGGTCCATAGCATAGTAGCGGCCAATGCAACTAGCCACTTTGGTTTCACCAATTTTGGGATTCGCAATTAAATTTTTAAGGTAATCTATGCCGCCTTTGGGGTCGGTATCTCTCCCATCAGTAAAGGCATGGATAAAGGTTTGATTATCCAATCCGTTGTTTTTAAAAATTTCACAAAGGTTTATCAAATGGTCGATGGATGAATGCACCCCACCATCAGATACCAAACCGATTAGATGAATCTTTTTATTTTCCCGTTTGGCTTTTTCAATGATACGTTTTAAAACCTCTATTTTTTCTACTTCACCTTCGGCAAATGCTTTATCAATCCGGGTTAGCATTTGATAAACAATTCGTCCGGCTCCGATATTTAAATGCCCCACTTCGCTGTTGCCCATTTGTCCTTCAGGCAAACCCACATTTAAACCATGCGTAAGCAATGTGGAATGAGGAACTGAGTGAAACAACCTATCAATAAATGGAGTATTGGCATTATAAATAGCATCCGATTTATCGTGCCTTCCTATTCCCCAACCATCCATTATAATCAAGATGGCTTTCTGAATTTTATGCATGGTGCAAAGGTAAATAAGATAGTTAGATATTAGATTGTTAGATATTAGATTTGCATACTCAATATTTTGCCATTAATCAACAAACACAAACATCCCCTTGGAATTATTGCTCTTTGGCACATAACCGAAACGCCGGAGCAATTGCAAGCTATGCTTACCATTGATGAATTTGTACCGTTTAAAACCGACCGAAGAAACATCCATTGGCTAGCGGCACGAATTGCCTTGCAGGAAGCTGTTGGAAATTCCTCTTCAAAAATCATTAAAAACGATTTAGGTAAACCTTTTTTGGCGGATGAATACGGACATATCTCAATTACCCATTCAGGCAATATGACGGCAGCCATTTTCAATACCACCAATTCGTGCGGTATTGATTTGGAATTATTTGATGAACGAATAAAAGGTATTGCTCATAAATTTATGGCAGAGGATGAAGCTGCCCTGTTACCTGCAGACTACTACAATGCTTGCGTTTGCTTGCTTTGGAGTGCCAAAGAATCGGTGTTTAAATTTGGTTCTATACACGAAGTTGAATTTAAAACCCAGATTAAACTTACCTCTATTGATTTTGAAAATCAAACCATGAGTTTTTGTTTTAAACGGGTAACTCCTGAATTAAATTTAAAGGTATTTTTTAGGGTTTATGAAGTAATAGATAATGAAATAATGGAAACTCCACTTTTGCGAGACGAAGAAATGAAAACAAATGAACGCTATATTTTAACATGGATATAAACTCTAAAACAATTTGGATAACAGGGGCCAGCAGCGGAATTGGCGAGGCTGTGGCTATGCATTATGCTGCACTTGGTCATACTATAATTTTATCAGCCCGCCGCCAAACTGAACTAGAACGAGTAGCGGATACTTGCCAAACATTGGGAGGTAAATGTTATATCCTGCCATTGGATTTAGCCGACCTTAAACATCCTGAAACCCTTGTTCAGGAAGCCTTAGCCTTTTCAGGAAAAATAGATGTATTGGTTAACAACGGAGGAATAACCCAACGCAGTTTGGCTGCTGAAACCAGTACCGAAGTGGTAAGGAAAATAATGGAAGTTAATTTTTTTGGTCAGGTGGCTTTGAGCAGTGCGTTGGTTCCTCATTTTATAAAAGCCGGCGGCGGACAGTTTGCCGTATTGAGCAGTCTTACCGGAATTTTTGGGTATGGATTGCGAAGCACGTATGCAGCATCTAAGCATGCACTTCACGGGTATTTTGAATCTTTGGCTATCGAAAATTTTAAGCATAATATTCATGTCACCATGGTTTGTCCGGGACGAATTTTAACCAACATTTCCATAAACGCGGTTAACGGGGATGGAACCAACTACGGCAAACTGGACGAAGGCCAAAAAAACGGCGTGGATGCTGTTACTTGTGCTAAAAAAATAGTTAGAGCCATTGACCGTAAAAAACGTGAAGTTCTTATCGGAAAAATGGATTTACTCATGGTTTACTTTAAACGTTATGTCCCGTCATTGTTCTTCAAAATTGTTGTGAGACTAGACCCTACGAAATAATTATAAATTGTTTATTTAAACTTACTGGTAAACAAATAACTCAGTAACATAATAACCCAAAAACCTATTTTTGCCATATGAAATACCCCTAGGTATTCAATATAACCTATAACTAAAAATAAGCATAAATTATCATATGACAAAACGCATCGCCGGAATACAGCAAATTGGTGTTGGGATTCCGAATGTACATGAGGCTTGGGCTTGGTATCGCAAGCATTTTGCCCTTGATATTCCCATATTTGAAGAAGCGGCTGAAGCTAATTTAATGTTGCCTTACACAGCAGGTGTGCCGCACCAGCGCCATGCCATTTTAGCTATAAGCATGCAAGGTGGCGGTGGATTCGAAATTTGGCAATACACCAGCCGTACCCCGCAACCTTCCGAGTTTAAATACCTCCTTGGCGACCTGGGCATTCAGTTTCCTAAAATAAAATGCAGAGATGTAAAAGAGCTGCATCAAAAAATGCTGACAGGAGGTGTTGAATTAATCAGCGAAGTAGTAACCGACCCTGCCGGAAAATTTTGCTTTGGCGTAAAAGACCCTTTCGGAAATATTTTTCAGGTGGTAGAATTTGACAGTTGGTTTAGCAATACAGGAGCCCTAACCGGCGGTGTTTGCGGAGCTGTAATTGGTGTTTCGGATATGGAAAAATCGTTAAAGCTTTACCGCGATATTTTAGGATACGATGAAGTTGTGTACGATGAAAGCGGTCATTTTGCCGACCTTACCGGATTACCCGGTGGCGATGATAAATTTAGAAGGATACTTTTAAAACATAGCGAACCTCGGGTAGGGGCTTTTAGCAAACTATTAGGGCCAACTCAAATAGAACTCATCCAGACCCTGAGCCGAACCCCTCGAAAAATATTTGAAAACCGCCTATGGGGCGATTTAGGATTTATACACCTTTGCTTTGATATTACCGGAATGGCTGATTTAAAAGCAGAGTGTGAAGCCAATGGATTTCCTTTTACGGTAGATAGCAGCCAAAGCTTTGATATGGGCGAAGCTGCCGGCCATTTTACTTACATTGAAGACCCCGATGGAACCCTTATAGAATTTGTAGAAACCCATAAAATACCAATTCTTAAAAAATTAGGCTGGTACCTGAACCTAAGAAAACGAAATCCCGAAACCCCGCTTCCAAACTGGATTCTTAAAGCTTTGGGGCTTAATCGCAAAAAAGGGTAATCGTTTAAAAAAATCATCACTCTTAAACAAATGCCAAATAAAAAAAAAGCAGAAAATGCCACCTATTTCAGCATCATAGGCAATACTGCTTTGGCCGGCATAAAGGGAGCTGCCGGGTATTTTGGAAATTCGTATGCCTTAATAGCCGATGCTATTGAATCTACCACCGATATTTTTTCGTCGTTTTTGGTTTTGTTTGGTATTAAATATTCCAACCGGCCTGCTGACGAAAACCACCCTTATGGCCACGGCAGAGCAGAACCTTTAATTACCTTTTTTGTAGTAGGTTTTTTAATTACATCCGCTGCTATTATTGCCTACCAAAGTATCATAAACATTAGCACACCGCACAATTTACCTAAACCATGGACCCTCTATATTTTAGGCGGAATTATTATCTGGAAAGAAATTTCTTTTCGCTTGGTAATGAAAAAAGCAATGGAAACCAATAGCTCTTCTTTAAAAGCAGATGCCTGGCACCATCGCAGTGATGCCATTACCTCGGTGGCTGCATTTATTGGAATTTCGATTGCCTTGTTTTTTGGTAAAGGTTATGAATCAGCTGATGACTGGGCAGCTCTTTTTGCTTCAGGGTTTATTATATACAACAGTTATTTAATCCTTCGTCCTGCCTTGGGTGAAATAATGGATGAACATCTTTACGACACCCTAATTGAGGAAATACGGCAAGTATCGCATACTGTAGAGGGAGTAATAGATACCGAAAAATGCTTTATACGCAAGTCTGGAATGATGTACCACGTAGATTTACATGCCACCGTAGATGCCTTTATTACTGTAAAGCAAGGTCATGATATTGCCCACAAACTAAAAGACACCCTGCGAAACCAACTGCCGCAACTGGGCCATGTGCTTATCCATGTAGAGCCACATGAGTGATTGGTAAATTTACTTTTAAAATAACATTCAACATGACACTTACCGACTGGACAGGATTTATAGGAGTAACCATTTTATTGGTTGCATTTTTTCTTAATCTTAAAGGCACCATTAGCAAAGACAGTTTGGTTTATTTGCTTTTAAATTTTGCAGGAGCAGGTATTGCTTGCCTGGCTTCGGTGCTTATAAGCTATATGCCCTTTATTATTTTGGAGGGCTGCTGGACCTTGGTTTCAGCCATTGGGTTGGTTCATTATTTTACAAAATCAAAAGGGTAGTCTTCCAATATTTGTCAAGAATATTTTTATATTTTCTTTTTCCTTAGATGAAAAAGAAACAAAAAATCAAGTCAGAAATATGCTTCAAAGCTCATTCCGGGGCTCGGCCCGCATTTCTGACCTCCCATCACACGGCTGCACACTAACAAGGTTTTATCTAATCTGAAAAATTTCTTGTTAAGTTGAATTCCCTAATACCATTTAAAATAAATAGCAAATCATTGAATAAAAAAGTTAATAGAGTTATAAAGGCTAGACCAAATAACTTTTAGCCTATCCTGCAATTTGCACTATTCTTTTTGGCATAATATACCTTTTGCAAGGTTCTGCCTTTTCTATTAACTATAATCTTCAAAAAAAGCTTTCAGCATTGCGTCAAAGTTGCAAAAAATGCAACTCATGCATTTTTTAGCCTCCGTGGCAATTATCCCCCCCTGTGCCTATCCAGTACTTTTGACCCATCAAATAAAAACAGTATGAAAAATTTAAACTTAATTAAAAAAACTCTGGTATCTCTTTTTTGTGTTTTGATGCTTTCAGCAGCACATGCACAAACCGACACCTCAAAAGTAAAAACCTATGTAGTAATTACCAATGATGGTGGCGAGTTTATTGGCGAAATCATTAGTCAGGATGCCAAAGAAGTGCTGATACAAACCAAAGACAAGGGACAGGTTTCAATACCAAAGTATCAGGTAAAGGAAATACGCGAAATTAAAGATGGTGATATAAACACCGGTGGGGTTTATATTCCCGATGAGGTTTTTTCTACCCGCTATTTCCTTACCACCAATGGCTTGCCTATCAAAAAAGGCGAAAGTTATATCCTTTGGAACTTATGGGGTCCCGATTTTCAATTTGGGGTGGCCGATAATTTAAGCGTTGGGGTAATGACCTCCTGGCTGGCCTACCCAATAGTAGGCACCGTAAAATACAGCATACCCCTTAGCGAAAAAGTAAATCTTGGCGTGGGGTTATTAGCAGGCACAAGTACTTGGGGCTCGGGCTCATTTTACCTTGGATTTGCCTTGCCTTTTGGCTCATTCACCTTGGGCGACCGTAAATCAAACCTTACCTTTTCGGGAGGATACGGTGCGGTGGCTTTTGACGGCGAAACCAGTGGTCGCCCCTTGGTATCGGTATCGGGTATGACCAAAGTAGGAAAAAAAGTAAGCCTGGTTTTTGATTCTTTCATCCTGCCTTCTACCTCCGAAAACAGTACCGGCGGCGGACTCCTTATACCCGGCATCAGGCTGCAAACTGCTGAAGACAAAGCTTTTCAATTTGGATTTTCATGCATCATTGCTGATGGTGAAGCCTTTGCTATTGCACTTCCCTTTGTGCAATGGTTTAAAAAACTTTAACACACTTTCTCATACTTAAATACCAAAAAGGCCGGGCACTTTTAGTGCCTGGCCTTTGTTTATTTGCGGCAGCCCATTATATGTATATTTGTAAGACAATACTTAACTTATGAAAGCAAAACTTCTAATAGTGTGCATGCTGGCCTATGGCAACACCTATGCCGGCACACCGGCTATGGATGATACCAATAAGCTTTATCTTATAGCCATGCTTTTGTTTGCCGTACTTATAGGCGGCCCTTATGTTTTCAGGTTTATCAAAACTAAACTTACTAAGCCTGTAATGCCTAATAACCAAGAGACTGAGGATACCGGTAATACCCCAAAGCAGGAGGAGGAATAAAAAGAGGCAAAACTTGCCTTTTTTATATACTCTCGAAAAAAAATAAAGTAAAACGGCTATCAGACTAATACGCCAAAAACCAGGTAGCTTTGTATGATTTTGTTATCGATGATGTGCAAGTTAGCGGCAACCGTTGCAATGCATTATTACCTTGCAATTTGAATCAAGAATCATCCCAATGAAAACAGTAATAGTGACAGGAGCAAACAGTGGCCTTGGTTTATGGACAACCAAAAATCTTCTTGATTTAGGGTATAGAGTTATTATGGCTTGCCGAGATATTGAAAAAACTCAAAAAGCCATTGATGAGTTTCCTGAATTTGATAAGAGCAAAACATTTACAATAAAAAAACTTGACTTAGCTGATTTTGAAAGTATCAGGGATTTTGTTGACAATTTATCAGACATTGAAAATATTTATGCCCTTGACTGTAATGCAGGAATATCGTATGAAGGACCATTTCGATATACAAAAAATGGTATTGAAGAAACCTTCGGAACAAATTATTTAGGACATTTTTTGCTAACCAATTTATTACTTAAAAAGTATAACCTTGAGAGAATTGTTATGGTTTCTAGTGAATTACACAACCATAAAAATAAATCCCCATTTGCTAAAGCCGTGTTCAAACCTATAAATGAATTAGCTTATCCGAAAGTGGACAAAAATTCAACATTACAAAAGCAAGCTCAATCTTTTTATGCTAACTCTAAACTGTGTTTAGTGCTATTTGCCTATGAACTTGACCGAAGACTTAAAGCCAAAGCCTCTTCCATAAAAACATTAGTAAATGCTATCAATCCCGGATTGATGCTAACAACAAACCTTGGAAGAACATATAAGTCTGGTGAAAATTTCTACCGAAAATTTTTAGATGTTATTTTTAAAATTATTGGTTTGGCAGATAATCCAAAAACTTCTGCAAAATCAGTTGTGCGATTAATTCATACAATTAAAACAAGCGGTCAATATTTTGATAAAAACAAAGCTATTCCGTCATCAACTGACAGCTATGATGAACAAAAAGCAAGAGCGCTTTGGGAAGGCAGTGAGGCAGTAATCGGTTTAAAATTTCTTACTTTATGAATCATCTATTTTTACAGCGTTGGATATTTTCTCCATTCACATCAATTTCACTTTTAATACTCTTTATTTTTATGACAACTACCAAGGCTCAATCGCAAACATTGGAAACGGTTCCCAATGTGGACTTGAATAAATATGCAGGTAAGTGGTATGAAATTGCCTCTTATCCTCAACGCTTTCAAAAAGGCTGTCATTGCACCACAGCCGAATATACATTAAGTGAAAAAGGATATGTAATTGTTGAAAACCGATGCAACAAAGACAGCGTTAATGGCAAACAATCTTACATTAAAGGAAAGGCATTTGTTCAAAAAGGATCAGGTAATGCAAAATTGAAAGTTCAATTCTTTTGGCCTTTCAAAGGCAAGTATTGGATCATTGATTTAGCGGATGATTACAGTTATGCCGTGGTCAGTCATCCTAATAAAAAATATTTGTGGATACTTTCAAGAACACCAATTATGAGCGATACAGTTTATCAGCAGATTATTTCCAGACTTACATCAAAAGGCTTTGATTTATCGAAAATTCAAATCACTAAACAAATTTGACGCCCATTAAAATCAAAATACTCAAATCGAAAGAATGGCAGCCCCCCAACTGTCGCTATCAGGATCAAAACGGTGCTTTCGCCTTTACAAAAAATCAACATTGCTATCGGTTATTTTATTTACCCAACTCAATATGAAACATTCCATAATCTCTAAACTTCTGCTATCCTTTCTAACCTCATTTACAAATGGGGTTTGGACAGCTAAGTTATTTTGCACATCATTATCGGGAAGGACAACTTTCGAAGCGGAGTTAGAAGATATGCAGATTTTGCAAAGCGCTAAATTTATTGTTGACGATAATGAATTGAACTTCACCTACAGGGATAACGGCGTTATTATCTTTGATCTCCAAAATAAAATATTCACCATGAAGCTAGAGTCTGAGCCCAAAGGGAATTATGACACTTTTAGATTCGTTGAATTTTGGGCAATTCCGTCAACTTCCTAAGTTGTTAAAAGCAAAGATGCAGCAGAATATTCTTACGAATTCAATGCAAGTATTCGTACAAAAGATCCTCGGAGTCATAAAGAATATTCAACCCCTACAATTTTTTACAGTGCAGTTTAAATTATTTTCATCCATAAACTCAAATACAGCTGCGATTTCGTAACCATAGCTGTTCTAAGCCTTAATAATCTCAAAAAGGATTGTATGGTTATGGTTAACCCTTTTTTCAATTTTTAATTTTCCATCAAAAGAAAAAAGAATTTACTCATCGGCAATAAAAACAAATGACAGAAGCCAAGTGTTGTGTTGGTAGATTATAAAAACCTAAAACCATTCGCAGTAAATGAAAAAAATAATAGCAATAGCAGGGGCAACAGGAAATTTGGGCAGTAAAATTGTAAACGCTTTATTAGCCAAAGAGGTCGAAGTGCGGGCAATTGTACGATTAGAAACTGACATAAAAAAAAATAAAGGAATTAGAACAAAAAGGTGTTAAAGTTTTTCAGGTAGATACCAACATTAAATCTGAGATTTCACAGCATTTAATTGGAGCCCATTGTTTTGTATCGGCTTTGGCCGGGTTACAAGAAACAGTAATTGATGCCCAAAAAATATTTTTAGATGCTGCAATTGAGGCAAATGTTCAACGCTTTATACCAAGCGACTATTCATGTGATTTTACAAACTTAACAGAAGGTGAAAATAGAAATTTAGATTTCAGAAGAGCGTTTCATAAGTATATTGACCTATCACCTATCAAAGCTACAACCATTTTTAACGGAGCATTTATGGATTTATTAACCACAGATATGCCTTTGATACTATTTAAACAACACCGGATTTTATGCTGGGGTAATCCTAATCAAATTTTAGAATTTACTACCATAAATAACGTAGCTGAGTTTACAGCTGCAGCAGCCCTGGATGAAAACACACCACGATATTTAAGAATTGCAGGCGATACCCTTACGTGCAACACCTTTGCAAAATTGCTTACCAAACTTACATCTACAGAATATAAAATATTAAAACCGGGTGGCATTGGTCTTTTAAATTTTCTTATTAAAGTAACACGCTTTTTTTCACCTTCAAAAAACGAGCTTTATCCTGCGTGGCAGGGCATGCAATATATGAGAGATATGATGGAAGGGAGAATTATTTTCCAAAAATATGATACCCACAGATATTCAAACATAAAGTGGACCTCGGTTAACGAATTTTTGGTTACTAAAAAAGTAAACCTTAAATAAATACCTTAACGTTTAGGTAAAGACAAGCCCCCTCGACGGCGCAAGCTTCAGCCAAGCGGTGTTTGCTAACGCAATTGATATTGATACGATTACACTTTTACATTCTTTTTGTACCTTACCCCATAAAGGGCTTACATTTATAAGCTTTAACCTGTATTTGTTACCGCCCGATGTGGAGCATTAATTGAAGGATGATGAGGATTTAAAATTTATACTAACCAAAATATTTTTTGGTTAAACTAAATTTTCTTCTTTTAATTTATATGCAACTAAATATGAATAAATTAAGAATAACAGTTTTCTTAGTTAATCTTCTTGTTTTCGGATTTTTAAAAGCTCAAACCACCGGAGATTGCAGAACTGCCGCCGCATCCGTAACATGGAGTACCGCCGGTGATTGGCAAACTTGGGATGGCAGCCAATGGGTAACAGCATCCGCAGCACCAGGAGCGTCCAATAATGTATTTATACAAGCCGGACACACTGCTACCTTGGCAGGAAATCAGAGTTGTAATGATTTGTATATTAGCACAGGTACCTCAAATTCAAGTACCGGAGGAGATGGGCAATTAGCCTTACAATCAAACACTCTCAGTGTTAATGGTAAGCTAAGTTGTTATATTGGAGTAGTTGATGTAACTGTGAGTTCCTCAAATCCTTTATCTTTAACAGCTGACGCAACTACCCCAGCCTTACCCATCTCAAAAACAAGTGGTGGTTTATTGAAGTTTGTTGGAAATACAAGAAATATTACAGTCACTGGGGAATGGAGTGGAAATGCATCAGGATCGACTTCCCTTTTTGATATTGAAATTGCTCTTAGTGCCGGCCAAATAGGCACACTTAATACAGTTGTAAAAGCAGCCAAATGGCTAATTTCTTCAGGGACACTTCAAACTTCATTGCGCATATCAGCTGATAATAATACAACGGGGCAGGGTAATTTTACAATAAACACCGGGGCTATATTTAGTTCATCAGAAAGTGGAGGTGGAGCAACTCCTGTTATTTCTAGAACAACGACAGCTATTTGTGGAACTGTGACCATAAATGGAATACTAAGGTTAAGCGGAGCATCTCCCCATATTCAGTGCGCAGCTTATAGTTTAGGTTCAAATGGAACAGTAGAGTATTCCAGATCCAACAGTACAGGTAATCAAACTTTTTTAAATCATTCCTTTACAAATGCTGATAGTCTTGTAGTTTATAATCACATTATTCTTTCTGGAATTGGAACCAAAACAACCCTTGCTTCAAGCCATACAACTATCAGTGCAAACGGCTCCTTAACAATGAATGGGGGGGGCATTGGGTGTTGGTTCCAGTGGTTCATTTTCTGTCAATTCTACCGGAACAACTCTCATTTATTCAGGAACTTCGTCTCAAACTGCCTCAACTACCGAGTGGTATACCAACTTTCAAAATCTCACCATAAATAATTCTTCAGGTCTATCGCTGGGATTTGCAAGAACCATTAACGGTAAATTAACTCTAACATCCGGCACCTTTACAAACGGGGCTAACCTCACTTTGGGAAATGGAGCAACCATTGCCAGAACCGGAGGTTTAATTAACTCGGCTCCTACTTTTGGTTCAACGGTAAACGTGATATACAACGAGAATGGAAGTAATATTACAACAGGAAATGAATTACCTTCAAGTACTTCCGTCTTAAACAATGTGACTATCAATACTAGCAATGGTGTCACATTAAATTCTGCCAAAACCATTAATGGGTTGCTTACATTTTCGTCAGGGCTATTAACCACAACAGCAAGTAATTTATTAACTTTAGGAACGAGCGGATCGGTTTCAGGCGCAACCAGTTCTAAATTTATTAATGGCCCTGTTGCAAAAAATACAAATAGCACCTCCACATTCACTTTTCCGACCGGCAAAGGCTCAATTTTACGAACAATCGCTGTAACCCCTTCTAATACTAACCCGACTACCTATTCTGCTGAATATTTTAATAACGCCTATGTTAATATTACATCTTTTACTTCACCAATTACAAGAGTAAGCTCAATTGACTATTTTGAATTAACCCGTTCTGCTTCAGGAACACCATCTGATGCCGCAATAACTTTGGAATGGGGAAGTAACAGCGGTGTCAATACATTAAATGTAAACGAACTAACCCTATCGCGATTTGCAGGCGGCGGTTGGCTAAATGAAGCTGCAACAGGAAGTGGTGACTCTAGCTCGGGCACCTTAATTACAAATTCTGCAGTAAGTAATTTTGGAACTTTTAGTATTGCCAATGCTACCACAAACAATAATTTATTACCTGTAAAGCTTTTAAGTTTTAAAATAAATGATAACAAGTTGGAGTGGATTACTGCCAATGAACTTAATAACGATGGTTTTGAAATTTTAGCCTCAAAAATAGGCAAGGACTTTTATCCCATAGGGTATGTTAAATCTCATGCAGTAGGAGGAAATAGTCACCAAATTCTAATTTATTCATATCTTTTGGACGGAACCCCCACATGCAATTCATATTATCGCATTAAGCAGATAGACTTTAATGGAAAATATGAGTTTTCAAAAATTGTAAAAAATAACTACAATGCCAACGATAGATGGACTATTGCTAATAAAATATTATTTATTTATTGTCTTTCCGGCACTCATAACATCTGTGAAGTTTCTACTTTAAATGGCCATGTTAAGAATCAGTACTTTCAAAATAATATAGGCGTTTTTGATCTCACCAATCTGCCCATAGGCTTGTATTATTTCAGCATCAACGGCCAAAAGCCGGTTAAGTTTTTTAATAACTAAGGTGTTATTTTTTCTTTGCTTCACGCCATAGCCAGGGGTTGCCTACTATGTAATCATTAAGCCTGGCGGTTTTAAGGCGGGCCACTTCGGTGGTGGCATCGGCCCGAGTAGTAATTTGGCGGGTATACACATAGTAGTAGCTTTGGTCAGTTACCAGTACCTGTGTAGATTCGTCGTAGGTTTTAAGCAAATATTTTTGGTAGTTTTTAAGGTTATTGTAGTAGCGAAACACCCCAACGATTACATAATAATCCCACTCGGAGGAGTTATCGTCTATTTCTTCAATTTCGATGCGGTGCACAGCGGCAGGGTCGGCATTGGTTTGCGGGCTGCGGCCCCATTGGTCTACACTGGCACCTGTGGGGGTATTGGGTTCTAGGTCCAGTTCATCGGCTATTCCATCGGCATCAGTGTCTTTGCTTTTTTCGGGCAGCAGGTCTTCTTGTTTTTTAAGGCTCACACCTTTGCGGTTTACCTTGGCGCCTTTGGGAGTTAGTAGCTCGGCATCACTGCAATCGGGCACGCCATCGCCATCGCTGTCTTTGGTTATGCCATTGTCATCTACCATGCACTTGGAGGCATCAGCCGATGGATGCTCACCGGTGTGTTTCCAATGTGGAGTTTCCTTTTCCAAATCCAATACATCGGGTACATGGTCGTTATCAGCATCCAAGGCCACGCCATCCTCATTTACTTTGGCTGCCCAATGGGTGTTTAGTTCTTTATCAATACAATCGGCCACTCCGTCTTTATCACCATCTGCGGCTATGCCATAAGTATCTACCGGGCAATCGGCACGGGTGGCAGGTTCGCGGTCATACATATCTATTACACCATCCTTATCGGTATCTAATGCAGTGCCTGTGGCATCTACGGGTGCACCTACCGGGGTATTGGTTTGCTTATCAAAGCAATCGGGCACTTTATCCATATCGGCATCCAGGGCCACACCTGTTTTATCTACTTGGCAACCGTCAGCGGTGTTTGGCTCTCGGTCATATTTATCTACTATGCCATCCTTGTCGGCATCAGCATTGGATTTACTACCTGTTAGTTTTAGTCCTAGTATAATTTCATGAGCTGTAGGGGTATATGTATTAATATTTCCGGTGGCTAATCCATAGGAATAGCCAAGAGTAAGTTTATTAGCCAATAAGGCACCAGCCATAAAATCAACCCCATATTGCTGGCGGTATCCTGCCCCTGCCCACACCTTATTTTTATAATTACCTACGGCAGATATGGCGGCTTGGGGTTCAAGCCCCTTGGCAGCCTTCAGTTGTATAATTGGATCGATAAAAAAGGTTTCGGCCTTGGCCACTATTCTATAGGATGCAGTGGCTACTAAATGCCTTTGAAATCTGTAATTGTATTTATCGGCCACTTCCTCTTTTACTATCACATTATTGTTGTTAAATAATTGATTGGCAGCTACACCAACGGTTATGCCTTTTAGCTGATAAGCCACACCCATATTGGCATCAAAAGAGGTTTGTGAAGATGTATTAAGCAATGCTAATTCAACAGGTATGGTCTCATTTACCCGTTCTACTAAAATTTTATTTTGCTCTAGTCCCAATGAAAAACCAAATGCCAAATTACTGCTGTGCGGCAAAGCCATTTTATAACTATAGGTTCCCATGGCTCCGGTTTTACCAAGCAGATTTACTTTATCATTATATACCATAAAGCCATATCCGGCGGTTCCTCCCGACATTAATCCATCAATGGTTCCCAAAAATGTTTCAGAATTATTAGTACTTGAATTCCAAGGGCTGCGGTTAAGCAGAAAAATATTTCCACCCTTGGCACCTGCCAAAGCTGGGTTGCTTAAATACGGATTGACATAATAATTGCTTAACAATGGCAATTGCTGGGCTTGTGATAATAAGCCCAAGGCCAGTAAAAATGTGATTCCGGTAGTTTTTAATGCTGTCATAAAATTGATTTTTAACACATTGAACCCATTATTAGGGCAATTGTGTAAATCAAAACTATGTTATAATACAGTAGCTCAAAAACCAAAGTGATTGATAAAACCTGTTAATTACAAAATCAAGAAAGTAAGAATTTACTTGTATAGGATAAAAAGACTTTTATAAAATTACTTTAACATTGATTTATAACCTGTTAAGTTAAAAAAAGAAATGTATAAATTGCTGAACACTCCATAAAACAAGAGTGTATAATAAACGGGTACTACTGCACCAAAATGCGTTGTTTTAGTACTTCATTATCACCATTGGATATGTTTAAGTAATAAATACCGGCTGCTACATTTAGCGGTTTATTATATTCGAAGGCATCTCCAACTGCAAATTCCCCGGAAGTAATAGATTGTCCAATCATATCTGTAAGTTTGATGGTATAGATTCCTTGCTGTTCAAATATAATTCTTAAATTACCTTGAACAGGATTTGGAGCAACCGATATTTTGGTATAAACCGGAGGAGGAGGCAAATCTGTTTTTATTTGCGACAAGCCAAGTCTTAGATTTAACAAATTATAGCGCATCAAAGTAGCCTGCTGTTGAGTAAACATAACGGTGCAAGGATAAGGTGTATAGTCCATATAATTTTCAATCATATCAGGCTGATCTCCTGCTCCCTGATTGCATGTATTTAATGCAGGATTGCAATTTCTATTGGCCGCCCTGCTATTAGGTGTGTCCTTTAATCCATCATCTTCACCTATACATGTATTATTTTTATCAGCCCAAATATGGCGCAAACCTAAAAAATGTCCCACTTCATGAACAAGAGTTTTTTCGCGCATTGACGAGGGTTCAAAATCATTTGGATTTTTAATACCGATAAATTGATAATTAACTACCACTCCTTGAAGATGACTTGCCGTAAAATTACTAGATGCCCAAAACTGAGCATTGGTGGGAGGAAAAGCATATGCTGATATTATTGGCGTTCCATTGTAAGTGAATTTACAAACCCAGATGTTTAAATATTTGGCGGTATTCCAGGCATCTACACCGTAATCAAAAGTTGATTTTACATTTTCAGCAAAACCGTTATTTCCTCCAAAGTCGGTTTGGTCAGTTTTAAATCGGTCAATTCCATTTGTTGGTTTTCCATTAGGATCTTTGGTTGCTAAAACAAATTCAATTCGGGTATCACCCGCCACAGGTTTAAAAACGGAACGAACTCTTCCTGTATCACTATGGATGTGTCTGAAGGATTCATTAAGGGCCTTTAACTGTGAATAGATTAACGAATCGTGTATGTTTTGTGATTTGGTATTCCAAACAATATGAAAAACTACCGGTATCTGATAAACTGTATCATTATCCGCCTTGTTTAACTTGGAGGATTCCGATAAAGATAGTTGTCTTGTTTGTTCCAAAGCCTTGAAATATCCCGGAAATTTGGAATTCAAATAACTCTCATACTCAAAGGTGGCACACGTTTGGGAAAAAGCTAAATTGGTAAATGTTAAAATTATAACTGTACAAAGTATCTTGGTTAAATTCTTTTTCATAGGTAATATTTTATTTGCCTTTAAAAGCGGGCTTTCTTTTTTCAATAAATGCAGTTACACCTTCCTTGTTATCTTCTGAGTTACCTGCTATTTCCTGACAATATGCTTCGTATTCCAAAATGGTTTCCATATCGGATGACGTAGATTTGTTTAACATTTTTTTCATTAAACCGATAGCCTTTGTAGGGGCATTGGCATAATAATTGGCTATTTCATTTACTACATCATCTAGTGTTTCGGGTGAAGTGACGCGATTGGCTATTCCCCAGTCAAAAGCTTGTTGACCGGTAATTTTTGGTGCCATTGTGGCAATTTCAAATGCCTTTGTACTTCCTACCAAACGTGGTAAAAAGTAAGAGGAGCCTGAATCCATTACCAATCCTATATTTATAAATGCTTCAACCAAAACTGCTGTTTCAGAAGCTATTATCAAATCGCATGCCAAAGCTAAGGAACATCCTGCACCTGCTGCCACACCATTTAATCGGCAAATAATAGGCTTAGGCATATTGCGCATAGCTCTAATGATAGGATTATAACGCTTGTTTATGGAGTCAATAAAAGAACGTTTTTCGATACCGGCTATAGCTTTTAAATCTTGCCCAGAACAAAACGCCTTGCCCTCACCTGTAAGCACTATTACTCTTACTTCAGTGTCTTTTTCGGCTGCTTTTAAAGCATCCTGCAATTCATAACTTAAGGTATCGTCAAAAGCATTATAAACCTCAGGACGGTTCAAAGTAATGCGAAGTATATTTCCTTCTTTATGATATAGGACTGTTTTAAATTCCATAAGTGAGCAAAGTAAGTACAACAGGGCTTAAAATCCCAACGAATATTCCAACCAAAATTTCCTTGATACTGTGGGCTTTAAGTGATAATCGAGCCCATATAACACTCAATAACACCGCCAAGTTGAAGACACCAAGATAGAGATATAGGTTTGAATGCGGGGTTTCCATGGTTTCAATTCCGGGTATTTTCCAACTAAAAATAAAGCAATAGGTTGCAAAAAGAGTAACCGTTAAAACATGTAAACTGTTTTTAAAATTCAATAAATGTAAAACAAATGACATCATCATGGAAAACACCACTCCCATAATTACAGATGCAAACATGGCTTTATAGTTGCCTAAAAAAGCTTCGTTTAAATTTATAACAAACAGCAGAAAAATTACATTATAAACGATGGTATAAGCCAACAGCTTTTTTCTTGAATCCATTGACATTTCAGATACCTGCGACCATTCAAAGTTTTTATTGTCTTTGTAAATAATGGCTACCGTATAAAAGATAGGAATCATTACCGTAGCTAAAAAAAACAACGTTATTACAAAACCTAAAGCTGCACCATGGGCATCGGTAAGCATAATAAAAAAGAAAAAATTGTAAAAGGAAATGAAAAGTGGGTGAAAGATGAAAGAGAGATTTTTGGCGAGTTTTAACATTGGGGCAAAGCTAAAACGCTTTTCGTAATCTAGCTACCGGAATATTTAATTGTTCACGATATTTTGCAACCGTGCGGCGAGCCATCGTATACCCCTTTGTTTTTAGCAATTCGGTAAGTTCATCATCATTCATCGGGTTATTTTTATCCTCGTTGTCAATAGCGGCTTCCATTATACGTTTCACCTCTTTGGTGGTCACTTCTTCGCCATCCTCATTGGTTATGCCTTCTGAATAAAAGTACTTTAACAAATAAATTCCATAATCCGTTTGCACATATTTACTGCTGGCTACCCTCGAAACCGTGGAAATATCCATTTGAAGTTTTTCGGCCACATCTTTCAATTTCATAGGACGAATTTTTGAACTGTCACCGGTTCTAAAAAATTCCTTTTGAATTTCAACTATTACCCGCATGGTATTGAGCAACGTATTTTGACGCTGCTTTACGGCATCTATAAACCACTTGGCACCATCTATTTTTTGTTTCACAAATTGAACGGCTTCCTTGGCATGTCCTTTTTTGGCATTATTTTTATCATACTCCACCAAGGTTTCAATAAATCCTCGGTTAACCCGCAAATCAGGCTGATTGCCTTGATTTAGCGCAACATCAAGCTCACCATAGCTTTCTGAAACTATAAAATCGGGAATGATGGTTTCGTTTTTGGTTTCCTCATCGGCAGAGGCCGGTTTAGGATTTAGCTTGGTAATAAAATGAATGGCTTCTTTTAAATACTCCACTTCCACATCCAGCTTATTGGCTATTTTTTCGAAATGGCGTTTCGAAAAATCTTCCATACACTCTGTAATCACCATTTTGGCAAGTTCCATAATCGGGTTTTTGCCTTTTTCCTCTTTGCGTTTTATTTGAACGAGCAAGCATTCCTGCAAGGTTCTTGCTCCTACTCCGGGAGGGTCAAACCGTTGAATAATTTTTAATATCCTTTCTAAATCCTCTTCTGTTGTTTTTAGGTTGTATTGAAACAAAAAGTCATTGGCAATGGAACGCAATTCACGACGCAAATATCCGTCATCATCCAGTGAACCAATTATTTGTTCGGCCAACTGTTCGTCGGTTTCACTGTTTAATACAGCATGAACCTGTTCGGTTAAACTGTCTCTAAAACCCGTATATACAGTTACTATTGGAAACGTTTTTTCTTCAAAATCGGGATTGTAATCTTCATTCAGTCTAAAATCGCCACCATCCTCTTCCATATAGCCATCGGTTATCTCGGCATGTTCAATGGCTTTATCTACCGCTTCTATTTCACTGTCTTCAAATTCTGGTGATGTATCCACTCCCAAATCAACATCAATATCGGTATAACTGTCTTCTGTAAATTCAGCAACGAAATCATCGTCATCCTTGCCCGACTCCAAAGCCGGATTTTCTATCATCTCTTCTTCCAGTCGCTGCTCAAAATTAAGGGTGTTCAATTCCAGCAACTTCACATACATGAGCTGCTGTGGCGATAATTTTTGTAATAATTTCTGACTTAGGTTTTGCTTTAACATCTCAGGGCTACGTCAATCAGGGAAAATTGAATTAATTTTGCCCAAAATTATACTATTACAACATAACTAAAAATGCTGATTAAAGATTTATCAAACTTTGTTGACAAAAATGTAACACTTAAAGGCTGGGTAGCAAACCGCAGAGATGGGAAAGGCTTGGTTTTTATTATTTTAAGAGATGGAACGGGACAGTGCCAGTGCATTGGTGATATAAACCTGATAGGGGAAGAAAAATTTAATGAAGCAGTTAGTTTAGGATTGGAAAGTTCACTGGTTTTAACCGGAAAGGTAGTAGCCGACGAACGCCAAATCGGTGGCTACGAATTACATATTTCGGATATTGAAGTTTTGCAAAATGTAAAGGATTACCCGATTGCAAAAAAAGAACACGGCATCGAATTTTTGATGGACCAACGGCACTTGTGGTTGCGCAGCAATCGTCAATGGGCCATAATGAAAATCAGAAATCAAATTATTTTTTCGATTCATACCTTTTTTCAAAACGAAGGATTTGTGCAAATGGATGCTCCTATTTTTACAGGCAATGCTTGCGAAGGAACGAGCAACCTTTTTGAAACCGATTATTACGGCGACCCGGCATACTTGTCTCAATCGGGGCAGTTATATGGCGAAGCAATGGCTATGGCCATGGGAAAAATTTACACCTTTGGCCCAACCTTTAGAGCTGAAAAATCAAAAACCCGCCGCCATTTGTCGGAGTTTTGGATGATAGAGCCTGAAATGGCTTTCCATGATATTTTTGATAACATGGATTTGATTGAAAAATTCCTTCAGCATGTGTTAAAGGATGTGTTGGCCAACTGCCTGAGTGAACTAAAAATCATTGACCGCGATACTGCCTTATTAGAAAGCAGCCTTGGTGCTTTTCCAAGATTAACTTACGATGAAGCGGTAAGAATAATAAAAGGAGAACAGGATGTGGAAGGGCAAAACAGCATAAAATCGTTAGAAGATTTATTAGCTACAACTGAAAATCGACTTACAGAAATAAACGATGAAATAGCCGACCGTGAGCAAAAATTAAAAACTCCTGGGATGAAGAAAGGTGAAATAAACTTTAACCAAAACAAAATTGGCCAACTGAAAAACGAAGCCAAAGATGTGGAAGAAGACTTGCGCAACATACCGCAATGGATAAGCTCCGCCAAAAACTTTGAGTATGGCAACGACTTTGGTGGCAGTGATGAAACAGTAATTACCCGCTTGTTTAAAACCCCTATTATGGTGTATGACTGGCCTCATGCCGTTAAAGCATTTTACCTAAAACGCAACCCAACGGACA
>CAMDGU010000018.1 GCA_945897885.1 Chitinophaga pinensis | reverse complement strand
CTCCCATATTTTTAGGCTCTTCCTGAACCCAATAAAATTCGGCTTTTTTATATTTTTCAATCAATGCCAAAATTTGTTTTTGCGGCATTGGGTATAATTGTTCTAACCTGATAATAGCAATATCTTTCACCTTGTCGGCTTGCTGTTTGGCCAATAGTTCGTAAAAAATTTTCCCGCTGCACATAACCACTTTCTTCACATCTTTCGCCTTTACAGTTTCATCATCTATCACTTCTTTAAATCCACCATTCGTAAAATCAGAAATAGAACTGGTGCAAAGTGGATGACGAAGTAAGGATTTTGGAGTCATTACCACCAATGGGGTACGAAAATCGCGGTGCATTTGGCGGCGAAGGGCATGAAACAAATTGGCCGGAGTCGTAGGGTTAATAACCTGCATACTTCCATTGGCGCTTAGTTGTAAAAAGCGTTCCAATTTGGCCGATGAATGTTCGGGACCTTGGCCTTCGTAACCATGAGGTAACAGCATTACCAAGCCGCTTGAAAATTTCCACTTGGTTTCGCCACTGCTAATAAATTGGTCAATTATGATTTGAGCTCCGTTGGCAAAATCACCAAATTGCGCTTCCCAAATAGTTAGCGTTTCGGGTGTGGAAGTGCTATACCCGTATTCAAATCCCAAAACGCCATATTCTGATAAATAAGAATTGTAAATTTCAAATTTTCGTTGCTTGGGGCTGATATGATTTAATGGAACATATTCCAACTCTGTATCTTCTTTTTTAATCACCGCGTGGCGATGGCTAAAGGTTCCCCGTTCCACATCCTGACCACTCATACGAACCGCAAAACCTTCGGTGAGTAAGGTTCCGTATGCCATGAGTTCACCCATAGCCCAATCGTATTTATCATTTTTAATCATATTGGCGCGGTCTTCAAAAAGTTTGGTCACTTTCTGAATCGGCTTATTTTCTTCGGGTAAGGTTGTTATTTTTTGAGCAATTTCTAAAAATGCTTTTGTAGAAACTGATGTTTCAGGCGATTTTTCAAAATCGGTTATATCTGATTTACGGTATTTAGCCCACACATTTTTGGGCAATAAGTTTGATTTTACTTTATTATCAGCCCTTACAAAATCAAGCTTTTCCTGAAGGGATTGTTTAAACTGCACCTCCATTTCCTTGGCCAATTCGGCTTCAATGCTTCCGGCTGCAGTTAGTTGCTTCGAATAAATTTCTCTTGGATTGGGATGAGTGGAAATGGCCTTGTACAATAAAGGCTGAGTAAACCGTGGTTCATCTCCTTCATTATGCCCGTATTTTCTGTAACCCAACAAATCTATAAATACATCCTCATGATATTTTTGACGGTATTCTACTGCCAGTTTCATAACAAATGCAATAGCTTCAGCATCATCTGCATTTACATGGTACACCGGGCATTTGGTTACTTTAGCCACATCGGTACAATAAATTGAAGAACGGCCGTCCTGATAATTGGTGGTGAAACCAATCTGATTATTGGCCACAATATGGATCGTGCCGCCAACATTATACCCGTCAAGTCCGCTCATTTGAACCGTTTCATAAATTATCCCCTGCCCTGAAATAGAGGCATCACCGTGTATTAAAATTGGTATCACGGCATTATGGTCGTTGTTATACGTTAAATCAAGCTTGGCTCTTGCCATACCTTTTACCACGGTATTTACAGCTTCTAAATGCGAAGGATTCGGACTTAATTTTAAGTGTATTTTAATACCACCTTCGGTAATCAGGTTACTACTATATCCCATGTGATATTTTACATCCCCTTCAAAAACCGCATCAGAGTATGCTTTTCCTTCAAATTCGGTAAATATTTCTTCGTAGGTTTTTCCTAAAATATTGGCCAATACATTCAGTCTTCCGCGGTGGGCCATTCCCAAAACAAATTGTTTGGTTCCCATTTCGGCACCCGTATTTATTAAGGTATCCAAAGCTGGAATCAATCCTTCTAGGCCTTCCAATGAAAATCGTTTTTGACCAATATACTTGGTATGCAAAAAGTTTTCAAACACGGTGGCCTGGTTTAGTTTTTCTAAAATTCGGCGTTTTTCGGCAATACTAAAATTGGGTGTATTGCGGGTGCTTTCCATTTTATCAATCAGCCATTTTTTCTTTTCAGGCTCAAGAATGTACATGAACTCAGCCCCAATATGGTTGCAATAAGTTTGTTCCAAAAAAGCAATAATGTCTTTTAACTTGGCAGGTCCAAGGCCAATTTCAATTCCGGCATTAAAGGTTTTTTCGAGGTCAGTTTCTGTTAAACAAAAATTTTTAATATCCAGATTTGGTGAATAATCACGACGTTGCCTTACCGGGTTGGTTTCGGTAAATAAATGCCCGCGGGTACGGTATCCGTAGTTGATTAAATTAAGAACATTAATTTCTTTGAGCATGTCTTCCGACACGGCTTCAGAAGAAATTCCGCTATTGCCAAGGGCTAAGTCGAAACCTTCAAAAAATTTTTGCCAACCAAAATCTACAGAGTCTTTTTGATTTTGGTATTGATTATAAAGATCTTCGATGGAATTTACATCGGCATTGGAGAGATAAGAATGACCAATCATTAGTAGGTGCAAAGGTAAGTTAATTTAAAGATTTGGAGATTTGAAAATTTGAAGATTCTGTTTGGTGTTAGTAAAAAATATACTGCGAGAGAAGTCGACAGTAAGTCAAATCAGAGATTTGACAATACCTATGTTTAAAAAATTAACAGCTAAATGATTGTCAATCCACAATAACCGTCTTAATTTAGCTGTTTCAAATTATTGAATGAGAATATTGAGGTATGTGCAAATTTTAACGCTGTTAGTTTCACTAAGTTTTTTTAGTTGCAAGTCGCATAAAGGAGCCGGTTCCAAGCAGGATGATGTAAGCTACAATACCCGTAAAGTCTACAATCATCATTATTACGAAGGAGCCAAATTAAAAGCCATAGGTGACTATGTGGCTGCCGCAAGAGAATTTAATTTGGCACTAGCCGAAATACCAAATAGTCATGAAGCCATGTATCAATTGGCTAATATTTATTTTAAAGATAAAAAATTAGACGAGGCCATTCATTGGGCAGAGTTGGCTGTTAAAAAAAATCCCGACTATAATTTTTGGTATTTCGGGCAATTGGCCCAAATGTATAGCACTGCTAAACAGTATAGTAAATCGGCAGAAACATTTGCTACCATGGTGGCCAAGGAGCCTGAACGCAAGAGCAATTATGAAGAAGCCGGAAACCAATACCTGAATGATAAAAAACCTTTTGAGGCAGTAAAATATTTTGAAAAATCTATTTCAAAGTTTGGTCCTGAAGAAAGCATCAGTCGAAAACTGGAAGCTTTATATTTTGATTTGGGTCAACCAAATGAAGCTAATAGGATAGTTAAAAAATTGTCAGACACCTATCCGTCTGACATAAAATTTTTAGGGCTTTTGGCCGAAAGCTATACCAAAGCCAATAAAATAAGTGAAGCAAAATCTGTGTATTTAAAAATGCTTGAACTTGATGCCACCAATGGATATGCTAGTTTTGGAATGGCAGATATTATGCGACGGGAAGGAAAAAACGACGAATCCTTTTTTTACTTAAGCAAGGGATTTGCTGATAAGCGTGTGAGTATTTCGCATAAAATTAAAGTTATTTCATCCTATTATTTTTTGGTAACCAAGGATGAAAAAAGCAAAAAGCAAGCTTTTGAATTAAGTCAAAAATTATTGGAAGCACATCCTGAGGATGCTACCTCGTATCAAGTATACAGCGATATGCTTTTGGCTGCCGCTATGCTTGATGAGAGCCGTGAGTATATGAAAAAGGGCTTGGCTATTGACGGCAAGGATTACCGGGTTTGGCAAAAACTCTTTGGAATAGATGTAAAATTATCCAACAATCAATTTTTATACGATGATAGCAAACTGGCTTTGGAATTATTTGCCACACAGCCCGGTTTGTTTATTATTCACAGTCAGGCGGCTTTACGAATAGGAAATTACGATAAGGCCATTGAAACTGCCATGCAGGGCTTGGACATTTCATTTAAGGCGGATGAAAAAATACAATTGTATTTAACCTTAGGCGATGCCTGGTTTGAAAAGGGTAATTATGATAAGTCTGACGAGTATTTTGAAAAAGCACTGGAAGTAGACCAGCAAAATGCATCGGCATTAAATGATTATGCCTACAATTTATTTAAGCGAAATACCAAATTGCAAAAGGCAGAGGAAATGGTTTTGAAAGCATTGGATTTGGAACCAAACAGTGGTTCGTATGCCGATACTTACGGCTGCATACTGATGGCAACCGGAAAATTGGCTGAGGCAGAAAAATGGATTAAAAAAGCACTGGAACTGGAAGGTGAAAATGCAGAAATATTGGAACATTTAGGCGATGTGTATGCCAAGCAAGGTAAAAATGCATTGGCCATAGAAGCCTACAAAAAAGCATTGAGTTTGGAGCCTCAGAATAAATCGATATCAGCTAAGTTGGGAAAATTGGGGTAAAATAAATGAAGAGAATTGTAATACTATTTGTAGCTTTTGCATTGGTTTTGGGAGCATGCCGTGGCAAAAAAACACGGTCTAAACCTGTTGTTAAATCAACCATCGACTCGACTAAACCAATAGCTCCCGAAATAATTGAGGTGCTTAAAAACAGTTTTGAATTTGATTATTTAAGTTACAAAGCCAAATGCGATTATAAAGACCCTAACATGGACCAGTCTTTCACTATGAATATTCGTATGAAGCGCGATAGTATTCTTTGGATTTCAATTACAGCAGTGGGTTTTGAAGTAGCCCGGGCGGTATTAGACAAGGATTCGGTAAAGGTAATTTCAAGGCTTGAAAAAAAGTATTTTGTGTATGGTTACGATTATATCAAAAAGCTGAGTGGAACCACGTTATCATTGGGGCAAATTCAAAATTTGTTAACGGCTAATCTTCTCTTTTTACCCGAAAACTATGCGTCAACTGCTGAAAAGAATAAATTTAAAACCACTGAAGGTTACATTGAAAACACCGTAACTTTAGATGATAAATCCAAAATATTGGAGCAATTGTTACAACACATGGTTGAGCAATCAAATGCCAATGTGTTGTATACAAACTTTAAAAAAACAGATAAGCAACAATTTCCGGGTACGGTTGATATATCGGTAGTTACCCCAAAGCGAAATATTAGTTTAATTATGGAAAACTTCGGTGTAAATACCGATGTTATTGATGCTTTTCCATTCGAAATTTCAAGTAAGTATGAAAAGGGGAATTAAACTATTATTAGTTTTTGGTCTGCCTCTCTTATTTCTGGTATTTGCATCAGGGCAAAGCCGCAAGGAGCTTGAAAAAATGCGAAGTAAAAAGGAAAAGGAAATAGCCATTACCAAACAAAAACTTCAGGAAACCAAAAAGAAAAAGGAAAAATCAGAAGAGGTGCTAAATACACTTCGCGAGCAAATAAACCAAAAACGTGAATTGGTTGGGCTTTATTCTAACGAATTAGGTAAAATCAATTTTGACATTGATCAATTGAATGCCGATGTGGCTTTGCTAGATTTAGAAATTAATAAACTTAAAACGGGTTTGGCTAATTTGGTGGTTCAAGGCTATAAAACACGAGGCGCTTCATCCAAAATCAATTTTCTCTTTTCCGCCAATACCTTTCCTCAAACCATCAGGCGATTTGTTTACCTTAAAAAGCTTTTAAATTTTAGGAAAAAGCAAATTTTATTAATTCATGTTAAAAAGCGTGAGAAAGGATGGCATCTTGCAGATTTGGAACAGATAAAAGCTGAAAAGCTAGGCATTGTAAAATCGAATGAAATTATTCAGGAAGAATTGGAGCAAGATGAAAGTGCAGCAGAGGTGCTGTTAAGTGAATTGCAAATAAAGGAATCAACGCTGGCTGCCGATTTACGAAAAAAGGAAAAAGCCTATCGTGAGTTGGATGCCGCTTTAAAACGGGCTATTGAAAAGGAGATAGAAATAGAAAGAAAAAAAGCCGAGGATGAACGTAAAAAGGAGGCAGCAAGGATTAAGGAGAGAAATAAAAATAAACCCAAGGGTTCAAAACTGGAAGTGCCGGAGGTGTTAGTGCCAAGTGGCACGGGCGGTTTTGGCGCTATGAAAAGTAAATTGCCTTGGCCGGTTCAGGGTGGCAGTATTACTCAGGGTTTTGGAAGCCATCGCCATCCCACAATGCCGGATGTAACGGTAATTAATAACGGAATAAATATAGATGGGGCATCGGGTAGCAATGTAAAATGTGTTTATGAAGGAGTAGTTTCTACTATATTAAAAATACCCGGAATGAAAAATACAATTTTGGTAAAACATGATGATTTTTTTACGGTGTATTCAAAGCTTGAAACCGTTTCGGTAAAAAAAGGGGATAAACTAAAGGCTGGGCAAAATATTGGAACCTTGGGTGCCGATACCGATGGTAAAACCGAACTCCACTTTGAAGTATGGCAGGGAAACCAACGTATGGATCCACAAAAATGGCTATACGCTAAATAAAAATTTAACCTGAGCCAACCTAAATTAAAAAAGCTTTAAAATTTTCCCAAATCCCAACAACGGTAGTTTTACCATTGAATTGGATAATCCTGAAATGGACGCTGCCATTGAGGTCTATAATTTGATTGGTGAATTGGTTAAAAAAAATTGAAAGGGTTGAAAAAGTAACTTTGGTAGATTTGGACATAGCGTCCGGAATCTACTTAGTGAAAGTGAAAAATGGTGGGGTAGTTTGGATGAGGAAGGTGAGTGTTTTTAACTCGAATTAGAGATACTTCCTTCGTCAGCATGACAAAATTGTTACCCTTTAATCCGCATTACAATGCCCGGCAATGCCCGGCGAAAAGCCATTAATTCTTTAAAACTTTGCCAGCATACTTGCAGCAGTTTCATTTTTTTAATACTTACTTCGCCTGTGTGGCGGTCTTTGTGGGTAATAGGTATGCTGAATAATTTTTGACCGGCTCGCTTTGCCATTACTGCTATAAAAATATTGGGAGCAAAAGGCGTTGGCTCCGGTAAATTATCAATCAATTTTTTAAGAAACGATCCCTTAATTAATCGGAAAGGAATATTGCTGTCTTCAATGGCTGTGCCAAAAAACAAGAAAATAGAAACCTTTAAAATTCGGGTGATAATTAAGCGAATAGGAGCATCAAATCGGGTTTTGCGATAGCCCAGTATAAAATCAGAATCATTGCGTTTGTCCCAAAGCTTAAAAAAATCGTCGGTTTCAAACTGGTCGTCGCTATCGGTTTGAAACACATAGTCGGCATTTAATTCTAAAGCTTTTTTATACGCATTTACCACTGCATTTCCGTGTCCGCCATTGGGCTGGTTTACGGCAATAAGCAGCGGGTTGATTTTTGCCAATTCGGTTAAAATAGCGCCGGTATTGTCTTTCGACCCATCGTTTACAACAATCAATACAGGGTTGTCGGCTTCACTAAATCCATGTTTAAGTAATCCGGTCCATTTTTCTACTACATCGGCTATTACCTCTCCTTCGTTGTAGGCCGGCATTACTATAGCAACTTTGTGCGACATTTTCTATGAGGTGTTTTTAAATTTAAAACTGCGAAATTAGGGTTTTAATTTGTTTGGAATGTGTTATTTCACCAGTTTTATTACTTCCATTCCCAGGTTGGTTTGCAATTTTAAAAAGTAGGTTCCTGCCGGTAAAGTTGAGGTTTCAATAACGGTAGTATTTTTAGCGTCAGTATTACTTAAAACCACTTTTCCGGCTACATCGGTTAAGGTAAGTTTATAGTCAGTATTGTTAGATGTTACAAGTATTTGCTCATTAAACGGATTGGGTGAAACCTTGAAACCCGATAATTTAGGCTGGCTTATTTTTACAGGTTTACCTTTAAAAATTAACGTAGACACACCACTTGATACTGAAATACCTGTGGTAGCCATAATGGACGCGGTATTGGTAAGGGTAACCAAATTATCCATCAATGTAATATTGTCAATATACCAGCCCTCGGCTCCTTGGGCAGCATCGCTTACAAAGCGAAACCGAATTTGAACGGTATCGTTTTTATAGGGGGTTAAATCAACAATGGTGCGTAAAAATTCACCACTGTTACCTGAAAAAGCTTCTTGCCCGCTGATGTTGCTTTCAGGATTTACAGATATTAAACCGTTGTAACCGTTTTCAATCATTTGCCCGCCCAAATCTTCCCAAGTTCCGTTTTTGTTTATTTCCACTACAGCACCATCCCAATCGGTTTCGGTGTTGTACCAATGGTAAAATACCAAATACGGGTTTGATAACGATAGATTGAACGATTTTGTTAAAGCTTTATCACTTTTTACAGCTTGGTTAGCAATAAAAAAGCTGCGGGTTCCTTTATATTTTTTATTAGTTCGTGATGCCCAAACTCCCGCTCCTTCAAGCGTTGAATCTTTCCAGTTTCCTATACCTGTTTCAAAATCTGAAACTTCTACAATACTAGTAAAAGATGAGGTACTCACTCGTGCCTGAATGGTAAATACAATCGAATCGCCTGTTTTAATGGAATCGATGGTAGCTGAATAAACAGGTGAACTAAAGGTTCCTTTTGCTAATCCGGTAGCTTTAATAAAGACTAATCCTGTTTTGATGGTATCGCTAAACGTTAGTTGCTTAATGGTTTTGGAGGTTGTGTTTTTTAAAACAATTTTATAAACCAAGGTGTCGCCGTTTTTAGTTTCTGAAACCGTGGTTTTTGAAATCGTTGGCAAATCAAATTTTGGTATTGAAAAACTTTCGGTTCCATCTCCTCTGTCAGCGGCAGAACCTTGGCTTGCTCCATATCCCAACCCTCTTCGGGCAAATGCTTTCCAAATAAGTTCCTGATTGGCACTTTTATTATTTAATTGGTCGGCAAGTAAAATAGCATCTCTTCCATCTTCAAAACCCGGATTGCAGGGCTGCAATTTCATTCCGTCAATTACCAGTTTCATGGCCATATTGTTTCCGCCTTTTCCGTTATAAATATCCGAATCGTAGCCATGTTTATCAATCATATCCCAATACATATCCCAAAGCATGCTGCACCAAACCGAGCCTACACCATGAGGAACAGAAAAAGTTTTAATATCCTTATAAGTTACAGGATTGATAGAAAGCGAAGTACTGTAAGGGAAGTTGCGTATTCCGTTACCATCATTGGGTTCATCAATGGCATAGGTTCCAATTCCTCTTTTGTCCGGTCCTTTATCACTTGTTTTATGGGTCATTACCAGTGAGAAAAAATCGCTCCAGCCTTCGCCCATTTGTTCTTGATTGGTAAGGCAATCGGTATTGGTTGGTCCACCGGTTAATCGGTTTGAAATTCCATGGCCATATTCATGACTAATTATTCCATTATCAAAATCACTATCGTATTGCTTTCCGGCGGTTCCCACCGAGTCGTATAAACTTGCCTTAACGGTAGCTGTTTTTAAAGTATTTTTTAAAATATCACCGTCTGCTTTGGTTATCATTATAGATGGAATTGAGATTCCTGAACCTCCTGTGCCTCCCATGGTTATTGGGTTTCCTGCTACATTATTTATCATAATTACGGCTTTTGCTCCTGCATTTTGGGCAAATTGTATTTTTTCTAAAAATGTACAAGTACCTCGGTCAATCAATGCAATTTGGCCTGAGATACTTGAACTATTTACAAATGCATTGCAACCTAAAGTAGGGGTTGAAGTTCCATCGTTAACTAAAATTAAATTTCCTGTAATAGGAGTTTTTGATAATTTGGGGCCAAAGCCAGCAAGCACGGATGTGTATTGCTTTGCCACTGAGGCGGGTTGGGTAGCTCGTAATAACAAACTGGTGCTGCTTACATTCCATACAAACATTTGCATTCGAGGGTTTTCACCATCAGGTGGCGTTCCAAAATTGGCATTGTTTGTTCCGCTGCCATCTTGTGCTTCGGCCATTACCTCATCATTTCCATCGCCACCTCGGCCATAGTTATTTACCTGAAAATTTCCTGATTCGTCATCAAATCCATAGTGATACCAAACATCGTGCATCAAATTATTCCAATAAAATAAATTGGTAATGGCAGCATCCAAATAATCGGTATGTTTTTTAGTTTTATCAAAAGCAAAATCAAAATTTAAAGTGCTTCCACCATCGGGACTGTACCCGGGAACATTATCATTATTTTTATCTTCACTGGCATAAACATTATTGCCTCGGGTGATAGTATACTCATGGCCTTTTGTTCCATTTACATCATGCCAACTATAGGGTGACGATAAACTATCGCTTGGGTCGGTTAATACTGCCATATTCCCATGGCTTGGGCTTTCCACCGGGCGAGGTAAAACATTGTATTTTGTACCCGTTGTGCCTTGGCCGTTT
Organism: Chitinophaga pinensis; assembly: GCA_945897885.1. Taxonomy (GTDB): domain Bacteria; phylum Bacteroidota; class Bacteroidia; order NS11-12g; family UBA9320; genus JABWCE01. The sequence continues at coordinate 37,973 of CAMDGU010000018.1, read as the reverse complement.
CCTTCGCCGCTGCCGGGTATGGGCAAGGCAACGGTGTGTTTTTCAGTATTCCTAAGATTAGCCGGATGGCATTCGGCAATCCAGTTATTTTCATCAACAACCACCCCTGTTTGGGCATCTACTCTCAGGTTCCACCAATTTTGTTCGTCTATTGTTATCCAATTTACATTCCACACCAATATTAGGCTGTTATTAACCATCACCCATTTAAGTTTGGTTTTAATTTCACCTTTTGCAACTGCTGAATTCTTAAAAATTATTTCTGAGGAATTGCTTGAAACAGTTTCTAAAACAAGAGATGTTGGTGAAATTTTAAAGTCTATAGTTTTATTGCTCCAGGCAAACCTAGCAGCCTCCAAGGCAGTAATACTAGGATTTGAATTTGCCGAAAAGCTTTCTAAATTTTTTACGAAGGTGCTGTTTAAGGCTACAATTTTTCCTTCTTTATCCAAATGCAATCCCAATACGGCATTGTGAACAGGAATGCTTTTATGGCATTGGTTGAAATAAATATGGGTCACCCCATTTTGCTTATCAGTGGAATGAGATGAAATTTTCATTTCAGCCAAATCGAAGGGTTTTAACCCTGTGCTTTTTGATAAAATAAGGGAAACATAATCGGTAGCATTTTTTGATGTTTGAGCAAGAGCAGATACATTAAAAGCTATAAAAAGATAAAAGAAGATTTTTTTCATAGAAATTAAGCAAATCTACGAAAATATTAGGTCAACATAATTTGACTTTAAAGCCTAAAATAGAATTCGTTTTAAAAATTACCTTTGCCTGTATAAGAATAAGCAAAAGTGAAGGCCAAAGGACAAATAATGAGCATTGGTATTGTTTTATTTATCCGTCAGCCATTACAATATCTAATGGCCTAAAAAATTGAGGGTACTTATTTTTCAGAGAAAATTACTTTTGCCTTATTAAAAATCTTTTTATTTTTTGGCTCGTTTTAGTTTTGCATAAAATTCTTTAATAGGCTTATAGGGTCCAAGAATATGCTGAGATAAGGGAAAAGTATCTAAAAAAGGACCGGCAGGAAAATCAATTGGTTTGTTTTCTAAATCAGGGCAATCATTGGCTAATGGTCTTAGTGGACGAGGATGAATGGAGTCACAATTAATAAAAGCTACCACATCAAACACCTCTTCATCAGTTAACTGAGGAGCGGTTCTTTTATCGCTGTATGGCATGCTCCATTTCACAAATCGGCTGGCAGTGGTAAGCCTGTGCATGCTACTACCTTGTGCATAGCTGTTTGGTCCCCAAAGTGGCGGATATATATAGGTTTCTTTGTTAGCCGTAAATTGGCCTTGCCCATCAACACCGTGGCATTTTTGGCATTTGTCGGCATATACAATTGCCCCCTTTTTTATATCTGCAGCCCTATCTATTAAATCTATTTTGCCTAAATGAAGACTATCCTCCTTGTATGTGGCCACTCTGCCCTCACATAACCAACGCATATAGGCCACCATGGCTCGCATTTCACGGCTATTATAAGGTAAAATTTTGCCATTCATCGGGCGTTCAAAACAATTGTTAATTCTGTCTTCAATGGTAAGTACTTCACCTTCTCTGGCGCGGTATTGAGGATACCGTAGAAAGGTTTCGATAAGATTATTACTCATTGGCCGCATTCCATTGTCCAAATGGCAATTTTTACAATTCATTTTATTTCCGGTCAGTTGCATTACTTTTCCTTCGGGCCCAAGATAATAGGCTGTTCTGGTAAATAAATTAAAACCATATCGGATGGCTTCTCCTGTTTTATCATGCGGAATTTGTGAAGTATCAGGTTGTTGAATTTTTTGTGAAGTTTTGAGGTTCACTTCTTTCCTATTATTTACACAACCAATACTTATTAAAAGTATAGAAAAACTAAGGTATTTTAAACTGAATTTCATTATAATTCTGCTTTTTATAAGGCTGTAAAACTACAAATAACATTGGATAATTGAGAGTAACATTTTCTAAGAGAAAAGTCAATTTATTTTGAAATGTGACATTATTAAGTAAAGTTAATATTTAATGTTAAATGCTTTTCTGGCAATTGATGATATATTGCTTTCTATAAAAAAATTGACATAAATCTGTTTGGTAATTACTTAGTTTTGAAACTCAAAAAAAATCTTAAAAAGCCACTAAATGAGATTCAATAATACCGCCCAAGAATTAAAAAAAGCACTTAAATTAGATAGTTCAACAATGCATAAAATAGCCGGTGTTATTTTATTTTTATTGATTACAAATCCTACTCAAGTATTTGGTCAAAAAACAATGGGTTTAATTAAGAAAAAACCCGGTAGTATTGAAAAAGGGTATGTATTATTTGCACCGCTTTATTGCAAAACTACTTATTTAATAGATAAATGTGGTAATAAAATAAATAGCTGGGAAAGCAAATATATGGCTGGATATTCAGCCTATTTGCAACCTGACGGCAGTTTGATAAGGGCAGGCCATTCTCTAGATACATTTTTAGAATTTGGTGGTAAAGGAGGTATTATTGAAAAATTTAGTTGGGACGGTAAATTACTTTGGTCATATAATATTTCGAGCGACTCGGTAATGCAGCATCACGATTTTTATCCTATGGATAATGGTAACATCTTATTAATTGCCTGGCATGCTATTCCAATTGATAAAGCTGAAGCTAATGGACGTCAGCCTGGCACTATTTTAACCAAAAAACTTATCAGCGAACGAATACTCGAAATAAAGCCAAAAGGAACAAATAATGCCGAAATAGTATGGCAATGGAGTCTTTGGGATCATTTGGTTCAAGATAGAGACCCATTAAAATCTAATTTTGGTGATATTGGTCAACATCCCGAATTGTTTGACTTAAATTATGGTCAGCCTGCCCCCAGTGATTGGATTCATCTTAACTCAATTGACTATAATAAAGAACTGGATCAAATAGTTGTAAGTAATCATCATCAAAGTGAAATTTGGATCATAGACCATAGCACTACCAAGGCCGAAGCAGCTTCGCATAGTGGCGGTAAATATGGTAAAGGTGGCGATTTTTTATACCGTTGGGGTAACCCCGAGGTTTATAAAAGAGGTATGTCCAATAATCAAACTTTGTTTAAGCAACACAATGCCCATTGGATACCAAAGGGGTATAAGAATGAAGGAGATATTATGATTTTTAATAATGGAAATGGAAGGGATTCGGCCTATTCAACGGTTGATATCGTTGCTCCGCCAGTTAGTAAGCCCGGGTACTATTTGCAAGATATTCCTTATGGCCCCGAAAAGCCTAAATGGACCTATAAAGATTCTGTTCCTTCTAACTTTTTTTCAGCTTTTCAATCAAGTGCTCAACTCTTATTTAACGGACATTTAGTAATATGCGGTGGCCCTCAAGGGCGCTTATTTGAGGTTGATAATTTAAATAAAATCGTATGGGAGTATATTAATCCCGTTTCAAAGGGAGATACAATTTTAAAAGATGGAACAATTCCAATGCGAAATTCAGTTTTTAAGTGTATTTATTATGGCGAAGATTACAATGCGTTTAAGGGCAAAAATCTTGATCCAAAATTGCCAATTGAATTAAATTCAATCCCTAGTTTTTGTCAAGATGATAAGCAGCGTAAAAAAAAGAAATGCTCTAAAAAAAAGGCAAAAAAATGAACATTCTGTTTAATTAAAACGAATAGCTTTTACTGGCTGAATCCTTGCTACATACATAGCCGGAATAGTTAGTAAAATGGTGCAAACCAAAAATGTTAAACCATTGATAAGTATCGCATCTGTAAGGGTAATTGAAAAAGGAACCTTGCTCAAATAATAGGTTTCTTCGTTTAGTTTAATAAGGCCAAAGTGATTTTGAACAAATCCCAACCCCAATCCAATTGCATTGCCTGTTACCAGCCCTCTCAAAAGATATTTGGCTCCATTGTACAAAAAAAGTTGACGTATCAATTTATTTCTGCTTCCCAAAGCTTTTAGCAATCCAATCATTGGAGTACGGTCAATAATCAAAACCAACAAGGCTGTCATCATATTAACAACCGATACAATTACCATTAAAAAAATAATAACTAACACATTCATATCCAATAAACTCAGCCATTGGAAAATCTGAAAATAAGTTTCATTTACAGGTTGCGCTGTTAAGTTTGTTCCAAGTTCTTCATCAATGGCTTTTGAATGCACATCTAACTTATCAAGCGATGATAAAAATACCTCATACCCATTTATACTATCGTAACCTTGAGTGTATATCCGCTGAATCATTCGGATATCTGAAAGTACCCAACTTTTGTCTATTTCATTTATTCCGGTGTTATAAATACCACAAATTTTGGGTTTGCGTCGTCTTACTTCTCCTTCCTGAATAAAGTATAACTCAACCCTTTGGCCGGTGTCTAATTTTAATCGATTGGCCGTAGTTTCAGATATTAAAATTTCGTTTAAATCGATGCTATCATTGTTGTCAAGTCCGCTTCCTTTAATGATATAATTATTAATAAAAATGGTGCCATAGCCAGGGGTAATTCCTTTGCACTGTATCCCTTCAGCGTCTGTTTTTGTCCTCAGTATTCCGGGTTTCTGGCAAATAGGAACAATCACATTTACATAAGGTAGTTTTTGTATTTTTTTTAAAAAGGATTGTGATTCCGGGAACAAGGCAAGTTCGCCCGATTGGTTTAAGTCAAGGTTTTTAATAATAACATGACCACTAAAACCAGTAACTTTTTGCTTTATTTCTTTTTGAAAACCTTTAACAATACCTATAGCAAGAAGCATTACCGCAATACTAATAGCAACACTGGCAGAGGCAATACGAATGATTCGTTCAGTGAACGAATGACCCGATTCGGCTGTTAATTTGCGTGCTATAAATAAACTTATATTCAAAATTTTAAAGCTTTTATTCCTTAAGCAACAGTTTCTATTATTTTATTATCTTATAAACACTCACTTTTGCAAGTGAATTGCTTTGTATAATATTGAAACCCTTTTCCAATCAACAAAAATGCGATATTTATTTCTCATAGTTTCATTTGCTTTTTTTTCTTGTCAAAACAAAGGCATTGCAAATATCAATGGTTTAGATACTCTTAGACTTAAGCCTCGAAAAGTTAGTTCTAATACAGACGATAAAGTAATAACCGGGGCTGAGCAAACCAAAGAATATTTACCATTACTAAAAGGGAAAAATGTAGCATTGGTGGTTAATCAAACTTCGGTAATTGGGAAAACCCATTTAGTAGATTCGTTAATTAGTTTAGGTGTAAAAGTAAAAACAATTTTTGCCCCTGAACACGGATTTAGGGGCAACCATAGTGCCGGAGCAAAAGTTAATTCAGGAATTGATGAAAAAACAGGGATTAAAATTACCTCTCTTTATGGGAAAAATAAAAAGCCTACCAAAGAAGATTTAGCGGGCATTGATTTTGTGGTGTTTGATATACAAGATGTAGGGGTGAGGTTTTATACCTATATATCCACCATGCATTATGTAATGGAGGCTTGTTCTGAAAATAATTTGCCATTTATGGTGTTTGATCGCCCAAATCCAAATGGACATTATGTGGATGGCCCTGTATTGGATATAAAATTTAAATCTTTTATTGGTATGCATCCGGTTCCTTTGGTGCATGGCATGACTGTAGGAGAGTTTGCCCAAATGATACAAGGCGAAAATTGGTTAGGCGAAGGAAAAAAATGCTTATTAAAGGTAATAAAATTAAAAGGTTACAGTCATCAAACAATGTATAAACTGCATATAAAACCATCGCCTAATTTGCCTTCAATGGAATCGGTTTATTTATATCCTTCACTTGGCTTGTTTGAGGGTACAAATGTAAGTGTGGGCAGGGGAACACCAAAACCATTTGAGTGGCTTGGCCGCCCTGGACTAAGTAACGGAACTACAAAATATACTCCTAAAAAAATAATTGGAGTGGCTGATGATCCTCCATACGAAGGAAAAGAGTGTCAGGGAATATTATTAACTGAATTTTGTAATCATTATTTGCTTGATTCAAAACAGGTATATGTGGATTGGTTGTTACTTTTTTATAAAAGTAATAAGCCCGAAAATGGTGAGTTTTTTAAAACATCATCTTTTGACCGATTGGCAGGTTCTGATAAATTAAGGTTGCAAATTATAGAAGGAAAAACTTCTGCTCAAATTAGAGAAACCTGGGTAGACGACCTTAAAAATTATGAGGCAATTAGACGAAAGTATCTATTGTATGAATTGTAAGGATTCTTAATCCTTCATTCTTAATTCCACATCTTTCCCGTTAATATTTTGAATCACCCAAGTCTCGGTTTCGGTAAGTCGTAAAATTTTCCATTGACCTGGACTTTTTGAATCTTTCGGCGTAAAATTTATAAAAACTTTATCATTACTAAAGGCCCAGTTTCCTGTTTCTAAATAGTCGCTAAGGTTAAACGGTCTGTATTTTAATTCGTAAGTATTATCACTCTTTAGGTCTATTTGATAATTAACAAATCCATTTTTGTAATCCGTAGTTTTATCCATACCATTTTCAAAAACCTTATCAATATGCCAGGTATTTACAGCGCGATGTTTTTTTGTTCTTAAGCTAAGTTTAGGCCCGTCTTCATATTTACAGGCAGCAAAAAGGATACTTAAAGCCAAAATTCCTATTATTTTTTTCATAAGTGTTTCAAATGTACAATAAGTATGGATTATAAAATTGTTAAAGAGGTGTCCATAAAACAAAAAATCTAAAATTGTAAATCTAAAATCGTAAATTGATTTACCTTTGCGGCAGGTTTTAACCCTTTAAATACTATTAATGGAAATTGAATTAAAAATACCGGCAGTTGGCGAATCCATATCAGAAGTAACTATTTCAAAATGGTTAAAAAAAGACGGAGATTACGTAGAAATGGATGAAGCTGTAGCTGAAATAGAATCGGACAAAGCCACTGTTGAGCTAAATGCTACCCATGCCGGAGTTATAACAATACTGTCACCAGAAGGTACTGAAATAAAAATTGGAGCAGTGGCTGCTACTGTTAATACTGATGCCGCTGCACCAGCAAAGGATTCTGGAAAGGTTGAAACTAAAGAAGAAACAGTTGTTTCAAAACCACAGCCAGTTGCTGCAGTAACAAATTATGCTGCAGGAACACCATCACCGGCGGCGGCCAAAATATTGCTGGAAAAAGAAATAGGAGCAGGAGAAATTAGTGGTACAGGCAAAGATGGAAGAATAACTAAGGAAGATGCAAACAATGCTTCCTCAAAACCATTGGCAGCTATAACAAGCGATGTTCCTCAATATGGTAAAGTTAAATTAACCCGCGAGCAACGTCGTGAAAAGATGAGTAACTTGCGAAAAGCTGTTGCCAAACGTTTAGTTTCTGCCAAAAATGAAACGGCCATGCTTACTACTTTTAATGAAGTGAACATGCAGCCGATAATGGATATCCGAAATAAATACAAAGATAAATTTAAGGAAAAGCATGGCGTAGGACTAGGGTTTATGTCCTTTTTTACAAGAGCTTGTGTTTTAGCATTACAAAAATATCCTGCCGTAAACGCATATATAGATGGTACAGATATCATTTACAATGAATTTTGTGATATATCAATAGCTGTTTCTGGCCCAAAAGGATTAATGGTTCCGGTAATGCGTAATGTTGAAACTTACACCCTCTGGGATATTGAAAAACAAGTTGGAGCTTTGGCTGCAAAGGCAAGAGATAATAAGCTATCTATAGAAGAAATGACCGGAGGTACTTTTACTATTTCTAATGGAGGTGTTTTTGGTTCGATGTTAAGTACTCCTATAATTAATCCTCCTCAATCAGCCATTTTAGGTATGCATAATATTATTGAACGTCCCATAGCTGAAAAGGGTCAGGTTGTAATTAGGCCAATGATGTATGTAGCTCTTTCTTATGACCACAGAATTATTGATGGGAGAGAATCCGTTGGTTTTTTGGTAACTGTAAAACAACTGCTTGAAAATCCGCAATTAATGCTTACAGGGAAAGACCCATTGGATTTGTTGATGGGAATGTAAAACAGGTTCATTTAGAAATTTCGGTCTAAAAAGTTTTGTCATTTTGTAAGGTTCGGGTCATGTTCATTTTTCAGTAAAATATGAGGAAGAAATTATTCGTTGTGTAATTTGTACACCTACAAATTACTAATAATGGAAATATACTACTCCAAAAGTTCTTTCAAGCACTCAAATAAAAACCATTTTTCCGCCAGAATATTATTTTTTCTAAGTCGTTTCGCCTTTACCTCTTCTTTTGTCTTCTTCTTATTTTCTTCGTTCGTTTTTGGACAACAAAAAACATTAGGGTTAATTAAAAATAGGGAAGGAAGTTTCATGGAGGGTTATGTTTTGTTTGCTCCCATGTATTGCAAAACTACCTACCTTATTGATAAATGTGGAAGGCAAGTTCATGATTGGAAAAGTAATTATTATCCAGGTTTATCGGTTTATCTTTTGCCTGACGGTCATTTATTGCGCACAGGCACGGTTACTGATACTTTTTTTTCAAATGGATCCAACGGAGGGATTATTGAAAAGATAGATTGGGATGGCGATGTGGTTTGGTCGTATATTATATCTAATGATTCTATTGGGCAGCATCATGATATATTTCCAATGGATAATGGAAATATATTAGCAATTGTTCGTCATATAATTCCCGAAAGCAAAGCAATTGCTGGTGGAAGACACAAGGGAACTATTGGTGGTTCTGAATTGTACAGTGAACGAGTGATTGAAATAAAACCTATTGGTAAGGATAGTGCGGAAATAGTTTGGCAATGGAGTTTATGGGATCATATTATTCAGGATGCAAGTTTTTCGAAACCCCGTTTTGATAATATTGCAAATCACCCTGAACTAATGAATATAAACTATGCTCCCGGGCAATCGCAAGATTGGATTCATATGAACTCTATTGATTATAATAAGGAGCTTGATCAAATTTTATTAAGTTGCCATAATATTAGTGAAATATGGATTATTGACCACAGTACAACAACTAAACAAGCGGCTTCACATACGGGAGGTAAATATGGAAAGGGTGGCGATTTGCTTTACCGTTGGGGGAATCCAGCAGCATATGACAAGGGTTCAAAGGCAGATCAAAAGTTTTTTTTGCAGCACAATGCTAATTGGATACCAAGTGGATATAAAGATGGCGGGGATATTATGGTATTTAACAATGGTTTTAGCAGAATACCTTTTTATTCAACTGTAGATATTATTTCACCTCCAATTAATAGCAACGGAACATATAATAAATCATTACCATACGGCCCTTCATCTCAAAAATGGATATACAAGGATTCTATTCCAGAACGATTTTACTCAGGATTTATATCAGGAGCTAATAGATTGGAAAATGGAAATACGTTAATATGCAGCGGATTGCCAGGTATATTTTTTGAAATAGATAGCAACAATTCCATTGTTTGGGAATATGTAAATCCGGTGGCTAATAATGATGAAGTACTAAATGATGGTGAAACAGGAGGAAGTGGAGTTTTTAGATGTACACAGTATAGCACATCCTATAGTGGATTTAATGGAAAGGTGCTAACACCTTCAGGACCAATTGAAAAAAATAGCTATTCTTATTCTTGCTCTCAAACAAAGACTGATAGTATGGCTCCTAAACCAATCGCATTTTTACCCTCAATTAATACAATTAATGTACCTGTAGGCGAGGTGTTAAGTATTAAATTTGATGAAAAAATTCTTAAAGGAAAGTCTGGTTTTGTTACAATTTACCAAAATAATATTTTAAAAGAATCAATATCAATTGAAGATAGTCAAATAGTAATTAATGACTCTTCGGTTATAATTACACCAAATAGCTATTTTAAATATAATTCCAGGTTAGCAATAGCGTTGGATAATGGATGTTTTATAGATTTTTCAAGTAATAAAATGAATGGGATAGATACAAGTAACTGGATTTTTGTTACAGAAAATAAATTAAGTAATTATGATGTGGTTACTTTTAAACGAGTAGGAGTTTATCCTAATCCGGCACATAATATAATTCGATTACCTTTTAATGGAGGTGAATCGAATGTTGCAATTTTAAATAGTATAGGCCAGCCTATGAATTTTGTGATAGTAAACAAATTAAATCAGGAGTTGGAGATTGATATTAGTAAAATTTCAAATGGTCTTTATTCTCTATATTTAAATAACCGCTTTTATCAAATGATATTCAAAGAATAGAAGCTGAACACTAGGGATTATTTTTGAGAGATCAGTTTTTGTACCAAAGTTTTGTCATTTTGTAATCCGTGGGTCATGATTGTATTTCAATAAAATAAAAGCAAAAAATTGTTCGTTGTGTCATTTGTAAGCGTACAAATTACACATCATGGGAAAATATACCTCCGACTGCTGTTTTAAGCACTTCATTGAACCCAACATTTCTGGCAAATTACTAATTTTTCTGAGCCGTTTAATATTTACAATAACATTTATTATCTTCTTATTTCCCACTTTCGTTTTTGGGCAACAAAAAACTTTAGGGTTGACCAAAAATATATCAGGTGGTCTGGAAGATGGGTATGTTCTTTTTGCACCGATGTTTAGTAAAACGACCTACTTGATTGATAAGTGTGGTAAGAAAGTGCATAGTTGGGAAAGTGATTATATACCAGGTCTTTCGGCTTATATTTTGCCGGACGGCAGCTTGCTTAGAACAGGCAGAACACAGGATACTTTTTTTGATGCTGGAGGCAAAGGAGGGATAATTGAAAAAATAGATTGGGAAGGAAATGTAATTTGGTCCTACATATTATCTAACGATTCTTTAATTATGCATCATGACATTTATCCTATGGAGAATGGCAATATATTGGTTGTAGCATGGCATGGTATTTCAAAAAGTAGGGCAATAGCAAAAGGACGTATTAAGGAAACAATTAATATGTCAAAATTATGGAGTGAAAGTATATTAGAAATTAAACCTACAGGGAAATCAGGTGGCCAAATAGTTTGGCAATGGAATTTGGTTGATCATATAATACAAGATGTAAATTTTTCAAAGCCTGATTATAATGTAATTTCAAACCATCCTGAATTAATGAACATAAATTTTGATCCAAACCCATTTTTAGATTGGATTCATATAAATTCAATAGATTATAACAAATCATTGAATCAAATTTTAATAAGTTGTCACAATACCAGTGAAATTTGGATTATTGACCATAGCACCTCCACCGCAGAAGCAGCTTCACATTCTGGTGGCAAATATGGAAAAGGGGGAGATTTGCTATATCGCTGGGGTAATCCACAAGCCTATAATAAGGGAACTTCCTCAAATCAACGATTCTTTTATCAGCACAATGCACAGTTTATCACTGATGGATACAAGGATGGTGGTGATATTATGGTTTTTAATAATGGTTTGGGGCGAGTTCCCAGTTATTCATCAGTAGAAATAATAAAACCACCAACTAGTGGTGTAGGAGTTTATAGTCAAAGTTTTCCATTTGGTCCAACCACTCAAAAGTGGATATATAAAGATTCAATTCCTGTTAAATTTTATTCAAATCTTTTTTCTGGTGCAAGCAGGTTGTCTAACGGCAATACATTAATATGTGACGGAGTAGCCGGCAGATTTTTTGAAATAAATTCACAGAATAAAACAGTTTGGGAATATAAAAACCCTGTGGCTGCAAATGATGAAATTTTAGAAGACGGAAATGTTGGAGGAAGTTCTGTTTTTAGATGCACCTTTTACAACAGAGCCTACAGTGGTTTTAATGGGAAAACACTAACTCCCATGGGACCAATTGAAAAGAAATCTTACAACTATTCCTGTCCGTTTGTTGCGGTGGATAATGTTCTTCCATACCCAATTAAACTTATGCCTGCCAACAGGGAAAAAAAGGTGTCCGTTAATACAGTAACGGAAATATTTTTTAATGAAAGGGTATTTAAAGGAAATATAGGAAATATAAAATTATATGAGAATAGCTTATTAAAATATAAAATTCCTATTGAGAGTGCTCAAATTTTAGTAACAGGAAATAATGTATCAGTAATACTTGATTATCATTTTGAAAACAATAAACAAATATCAATTTCCATAGACAAAGGATGTTTTAAAGACTCATCCGGCAATGAGATGTTGGCGCTGGATAGTGCAGATTGGGGTTTTACTATAGGCTCAGAAACAAAGCTAGATGATATTGTAAAAAACAGATTAAAGGGAATATACCCAAATCCAACAAATGGCAAAATTAGGATACCTTATGAAACAAATGAACCGAAAGTGGAAATAATAAATAATGTTGGTCAGGTTTTAAAATTAGTAATTAGTAATAAGACGAATAGAGAATTGGAAGTAGATATGAGTGATTATTCTAATGGCCTTTATTCAATTCTGGTTAATAATCAATTTATTCAAACACTAATCAAAGAATGAAAAAAATATTACTCCTAACAATCTTATTTACAATAGTGAGCCAAGGTTGGGCTCAAAAGCACTCGGTAGGTTTAATAGCTTCAAATAATACAAAGGCTTTTAAGGGGTATAATCTTCTTTATCCCCATGAGCAGCCCAATGTATACCTGCTTGATAATTGCGGCAGAATTGTTCAAACGTGGACAGATACCATAGATTCAAGACCCGGGAATACCGTTTATTTATTAGAAGATGGTTCAATTATAAAAACTAAACGCTCGGCTAAGGTTACTGGAAACCCTATATGGTCAGGCGGTGGAGGTGGCACAGTTGAAAAACGCGATTGGAACAATACCTTATTGTGGACATTTACTTTAAATGACTCTTTCAATAGGCTGCATCATGATGTTGAACCTATGCCAAACGGCAATATTTTAATGATTAGTTGGGAAAAGAAGACTAAAGCACAAGCAATTAGCAAAGGACGGAATCCTGCATATTTAGGTAATAATGAAATATGGCCTGATAAAATTATAGAAGTAAAACCTCTAGGTGCCGATAAGTTTAACATCGTTTGGGAATGGCATTTGTGGGACCACGTAATTCAAAATTTCGACTCAACAAAACCTAATTATGGTAATCCAAAAGATTTCCCCGGAAAAGTGGATTTGAATTATGCCAATTTATCAAGTGCCAAAAATTGGGCATTTCTAAATGCTATTAGTTATAATTATGGTTACGATCAAATAGTTGTTAGCTCTCCAAGTTTTGATGAAATTTGGGTAATTGACCATAGCACAACCTCGGCAGAAGCAGCCACAAGCAATGGTGGTTTTGGAAAAAAAGGAGGTGATTTATTATACCGCTGGGGAAATCCTGCGGCTTATGGTACAGGAACGATAGCTGATAAAAAATTATTTTTTCCGCATGATATTCATTGGATGGGGAAAAATTGGGGTGAGAAGGATTTTGGTAAATTAATGGTATTTAATAACAGAGCAGGTTCCAATTATTCAACAGTCAATATTTTTCAGCCCACGTTTGATACTTATATGTGGCAATATCAAAAAAACAACGGGAAATATTTGCCAAACACTTATTCCTGGACCTATAAGCGCCCTGATTCTACTTCAATGTTTTCATCGGGTTTATCAAGTGTTCAACGCCTGGCTAATGGCAATACACTTATTTGTTCGGCTCAACAAGGATATACCTTTGAAATAACACCTACAGAGGAAATTGTATGGGAATATATCACCCCTTTAAAATTAGGAGCTAGAGTTAGTCAAGGTGATACAACGCTTAATGTTGCTGATAATAATACGTTTCGCGTGGCGCGATATGCCTCCGATTTTTCTGCATTTACGGGAAAGGATTTATCCCCAAAAGGTTTTATTGAACTTAATCCGGATACTTTTTTCTGTGAAATTTCTGCTTCAATATCAAGTTTTAGAGAAACTGAAAGCTTAAAAGTTTTTCCAAATCCTACAACAAAACTATTCATGATTCCCATTGTTGCTTATTCTGAACAAAAGGTAGAAATTTTTAACAATATTGGTCAAGCAATGAAATTTAGTTTTAAAACTAAAAGCAATAATTATTTAGAAATTGATATTGAGAATTTTTCAAAGGGTATTTATTCGATAGTATTAAATGGACATTTTTTACAAACTATAGTTAAGGAGTAAATCACCAAAATAAATTTTATTTTTACAGCAATGAATACTGTAAACGATAAAGAAGCTAATTATTTGAGCGAAAACTATCCTAATTTAACGTTGACTAAAATTGCTCGAAGGAAAGGTGAGCAAATTAGTAAATGGTTAGAAAATAGAACAAGTAAAAATGGTTCAACGCTTCAAGAATTAGTTTTGGTTTGTCTTTTTTATGGAAAGGGTTATAAAACAGGATTTCAATTTGCTAATTTAATAGCCAAAAAGAATAATCTTGAAATAAAAAAAATTCATCTATCCCAGATTGTTTCAAAATATATCGGTGAAACCGAAAAAAATCTATCAAAGTTGTTCGGAAAATCTGAAAATAAGAATTGGATTTTATTCTTTGATGAAGCAGATGCTTTATTCGGAAGTCGAACAATAGTAAAGGAGTCCAATGATAAATATGCAAATCAAGAAGTATCTTTTTTTAAAATCAATCAAAGATTTTAAAGGCTTAATAATATTTCAATGCCTAAATAAACCTGATATTCCTGATGACTTAATTAAGCAATTGAATTTAGTAATCCGATTTTCAAAAGATAAAGTGATAAAAAAGATATAAAAACATAGTAATTAAAAAATTACTTCCTTTCTCTAACTGTAAATACTCTTGAAACATTAAATCCAAATCGAACATCGCCTTTAAGCCATTTTCCTTGAGTTTGAGTTATAAACTGTGGATCGGTCATTCCTCTTGAGTTTGTAAATGCCAATTGAAATACGTGTCCACCTGTTTCGATATCAAAACCCAAAGAAAAACTGTTGTCATACATCGGATTTATTTGATTTGGCAATACGTAATAATACTCTGCATTTATAGACATACGTTGCGTTAGCTTTTGTCTTCCACCCACTCCAATTGCATACACATCATTTTTGTACTTTAATAAATCGATTAAATTACGATGAACTAGCGTTGGCATTATTTGTAAGGAAGTTGCATTGCTAAATTTACGAGCTATTAATAATTGATGAGTATAAGAATACCTTGAACTAACATAATTATTTCTTGAATTATTCCATTTAAGCGTAGTTACAGCCGATGAAGCAACATAGGTCAATGAAATAGGCATCTTTTTTTTGCCGGTACTTTGTCTTAAAATTTTGGCTTTTACAAATCCATCATAGGTTTTATCTACATTGGTGTGTCCCACGCCAACCATTAACCAAGGTAAAACCCCATAATCAAAACCTATTTTAACATTAGCTTGATCAAGTCCAAACCATTCATAGGTTCCTCCATTTAAATTACCAAATCGGTGATTAATCCTGAAATCTAATACTCCTGCCGCTTGATTTTCGATACTATGGCCATTCATTAATCTGGTAGTTTTGAAAGTGGCGGTGGCATAGTCTGTTTGTTCATTATCCCCTATAAGGCTCATTAAATCAGACGTATCGGTTTGGGCGTTAACCAAACCGGGTATTCCAATAATAATGAGTAATATCCAAAAATTATGTTTCACAATTGTTATTATTTAAGAGCTAAATAATCTAAATCAACCGTAATTTCTAATTCTTTGGCAATTTTATCTTTTACAACTGCAGGTATTTCTACATTATAATCAGCTAATTTTATTTTAAAAACAGCCTTTCCGTTTAACTTACCATCTTTTACAGTAAAAGTACCATTCGTTTTAACGGAATTGGTTTTATCTTTAATTGTGAGGTTTCCGCTCACTGTTGATTTATAGGTTCCGTCTTTAGTAAAATCAATGGCGTTTATATCATCTATCTTACCATCAAATTTCGATTTTGGGTATTTGGTAGATTCCATGTAATTTTCATTAAAATGTTCTTCCATAAGCGCTTTTTTAAATACAAATGATTTTACAAGAATTTCAATTTGCATTTTACCTGTTTTGCTGTCAAGTACACTGGCTACCTTGTTGTTATCTCCCTTAATATCTTCCATATCGGTATGCGAAAAGAAGGATACTTTTCCGTTTTTTGTCATGTATTTACCTCCGGCCACATTTACGGTGAATGCTGCACTAATTGCAATAACACCTGCCATTAAAATGATTCTTGTTTTGTTTTTCATCGCTTTTTATATTGATTTTTAAATTTTTTCTATAACTGCTTATTTATTTTATCAAACTGCACTGTGTCATAACCACCCCAAACATATCCATTCCATCACATTTGCCTTTTATTTTAATTTTGTCACCAACCTTTAATTTTTTTACATCTTCTAGTAATTCCTTCTTAAAGCCACACCTCACGGTAAGATCTGGTTCGGCAGTAGATAAGGCCACAGTGGGTTCATCTGGATTTTCAAGCTGGATTTCAAATAATACACCTTCTACAGCGATTACTTTTTCAAGATATTTTGCATTTGAAGCAACTTCATCTGTTGAATATTCTTTATAAAATTGAGTGGCTGAGAGTATGAAATCTTCTTTGGCTGCTGCTATATCTTTATGCGGTTTATTCCACATATAACTAGCAATAGCAACAATTATTCCGATAATAATTATAAATAATAATATCCTCTTAAACATATTTTCTTTAATTATTAGGTGCTCCTTTGGATACCCATTTTTCAATTATCATTATTTCACAAGCATCCATTTTAGAAGAACTACCTTTAGGCATAGCCGAGGCTCCACTTTCATGTTTTATGGATTTTAATAGTTTTCCATTGTCAACTTGAGCCTTCAGGTTTGTATATGTTTCAACGTTTATTCCTGCTCCTGTTGCTCCTGCATTTGCTGCCGAATGACATGCATAGCATTGTCCTTGTAAAATTGGTTTCACCTTGTTTGCTAAAGTGATATTAGCTGTGTCACACCCTCCACTAGATGGATACAATTCTTCCTCTACATCGTAGTAGCAGGATTGTAGCCCCGCAAACACTATCATGAGAAGGGATATGGTTTTGGATATTTTCATTTTAATTTGTTTCGCAAATATTATACCAGCATTATTAATTCTGAGGAGCCCCGGCATCAATCCAAATTTTTATTTGGCGTAAATTACATGAACTTAATTTTGTACTGCTGTTTGGCATAGCTTTGGTAATACCTGAAAGGTGATTAATGGCATTCCATAGTTTTCCGTTATTTACAACAGTCTTAACTCCCGAATAATTTGTTAGAGTAACTCCGCCACTTACACCATGGCAGCCGATACAATTATTAACTAGTATTGTTGTAATCGTTTTTGAGTAGGTAACATTGCTAGTATCGCACGGCCCAACCATATCGTCACACCAAAGATTCTTGGCGCCTTGGTCTATCCATTTTTTAATTAATGCAATTTTGTCCGCTGACAATGGCGCTGCCTCAGGCATTCTATCATTAGGGTCGGGATCAATAATTGACTGATAAACTTTTGAATTAGTTGAATTATATGGTTTTATTTTGCCACTAGCCATTGCATTTGAGTATGTTGTTAGGTCAATATCTCCTTCCGGCCTGGCACCACTATGGCAGCCACTGCCTGAACAATATTGTGTAAAAATTGGCTGTATATCTTTGGCATAATAAACGGTGTCGGCACTGCAAGGCCGTTTTTTTACAATTGTTGTATAATTTCCAGCAGAATCAGTAGGTGCTGGGATAATATCTTGGGGGTAATGCTTACATGATTGAATAACAGTAAAACCAAGAATGATTGCTAAAAAAATAAAAAATAAATTTTTCATCCTCTGCAAAGTTAATATCTTAAAGTTTCAATAAAAATTGACTTATGTCATTAAATTGATAGAGATAATGGTTGATATCATGTAATGGTGCTAAATTACTTTCAAATTACACAAGTTATAGATTATACCGCAATGCAGGTACAAAAATTATAGCTCTTGTTAATCCGTCAGGTCGACTTTTTCTCACTATTAATGGGGCAGCAGCTATGGCTGAAATTTCAAGTTTGTTTGATATTTTATAATTTAATCCTGCATTTATGTTTAAGGTTAAACCTTGCGAATTTTCTAAATTAACAATTGTGCCTTTGTTTATTCTGGCCTTATCTTTTCCTAAATGATAAATTGGTAAGATGCCTATACTAAAAGTTGATTTTTTTATTTTAAATAATTTATCTAATCGCATCATTATATCTCCTTTTCTTTCCAAATAAGAAGATATAAAGTAATTTTCATCGTCGGGTAATTGTTTAGCGAGCTTTAAATTTTTATAAGCAGCAGAGTCAAATCCATTTTGATTTCGATTAAATAGTGGCTGTTGATAGCCTAATGAAACACTAAATCCTTTTTTGAATTGAATTCTGGCTCCCACTATCAAATCAGTAGTTCCTAAGCTTACTTGGTATGTCATTGGCATGGGGATATTGTCTCTTTTTTCAGATGAGGTACTTGTGGCAATGCGGGTTCCTAAAGTAAATGTTAATGGTTTTTTTCCAAGATTGGTTACGTTTAGATTATAAGTAACAATCGCATCTCCCAATCCTTTATTGCTGCCCAAATCACCATTTATAAATTGAAATGGTATTTTTATTTGAACCATACTCTTATCTGATATTTTTATTTGAGGTTCAAATTGAGGAGTAATAATAGTGGTTCCTTGCTCTCCTATAGCATACCCAACACTAAACCCCAAACTGTTTTTTATCGAATCATTATTTGATGCTTTAATACTACCAGCCGAGCAAAAACCTGCATCGCTGCATCCTTGGCCTTTACCTTTAAATAGGATACCAAACAATAATAAGGCTGTAAAGAAATATTTTTTCATTGCGTTAAAAATAAAAATTGTTAAAAGTTTAATAATATTTGTTTTGCTTCTTCCAGTTGTTTTTTCTCTTCCAGTCCAAGTTCCGGAAAATTAAGATTTAATTCTTCTAAGCTATTTAATATAATATCACATACTGCCGTTTGCATAAACCATTTATTGTCGGCCGGTATTATAAACCATGGGGCATGTTTCTCAGCAGTTTCGCTAATTGCTTTTTCGTAAGCTTTCATATATTTATCCCAAAGTTCACGTTCTTTTATATCGCTGTATTGAAATTTCCAATTTTTTTCATGACTATTTATGCGATCTAAAAATCGCTTTTTTTGCTCATCCTTAGAAACGTTTAAGAAAAATTTAAGAATTATATAGCCATTTTCAGCAAGGTGTTTTTCATGTTTTCTAATAGACTGATAGCGTTTTTTCCAAAATTCAGAATCAATATGTTTTGCTTTAGAAATGCCCGGTATTAATTGCTCAATAATAATTTCCGGATGAACTTTGGTGACTAAAACTTCTTCGTAATAGGATCGGTTAAATATTCCAATCATACCTCTTTCGGGCAAAGCCAAATTTGTTCTCCATAAAAAATCGTGACTCAATTCTTTGTCGGATGGTCTTTTAAAACTCGTAATATGGCATCCTTGGGGATTAATTCCCTTTAATACATGCTCAATGGTGCTATCTTTACCGGCAGCATCCATAGCTTGAAAAATAATAAGTATGGAATGTTTGTCGCTGGCATATAGTTTTTCTTGAAGATTGGAAAGTTTTTCAATATCTGCCTTCAGTTTTTGTTCTGCCGCTGTTTCTGTTTTATATCCCGCTGAATAATTGGTTTTTAAGTCCTCTAATTTTAATTTTTTACCAGTAAAAAAGGCAATGTTTCTATCCTCTCTGAAATTTTCTGTTCGAGCCATAAGATTTCAAAAGTAATTTTTTTTGACTATAAATAACTTGCCTGATTTTAGGGATTAATCAGTTTCTTTTTGAGTTAGTTTATTTTTTGTAAAAGCCTTTCGTTGAGAAAATACGAGAAGTATTAAAGATACTACCAAAAGTAGTGAAACAAAAAATAGGGTTTCATTAGCCATCGGAATAGGAATATAGCTGAAAGATGCAATTCCTTGAACAGCCAATACCAATTCATTTAGGAAAACACCAATGGCAAATAGTGTTAAACCTATTATTGTAAGTTTGGTATTATTAATGAGTTGAAATGAATAAATGTAATTTAGCAAGAATACCGAAATTACGGCTAATAAGATTAAATGAAGATAGGCAATTACAATGGATCTGAAACCAAAAGTCAAGGTGCTTACCATAGGAATAGTGGAGCTAAGTTGTAATACCAATTTTATTGAAAACGCTGCTGCAACAAACAAAAATAAGTACTCAGAAAATTTGGTAAGGTTTGTTTTGGATGCCAAACTGTTTTTAATCTGAATTAAAAATTTAATCCAAGCAAATAGTTGCATGAAGGCTGCAATTATCACAATACCATAAAGCCATATTGGGATTTTTGCCCAAAGAACAGATAAAAAGTATGCCGGAATAAATGAGATAAAGAAGAGGTTGAAAATTAGATTATTGGGTTTAAAACTTGGTAGTATATTCTGAATTTGACTGTAAACAATACCCATACAGGTAAATATAAAAAATCCATTGTACTGAAAATGCAAGAAAAAATAAATAGAAGCCAGATACCAATGTTCATTAAAATTTCGGGTGACCAGCATTTGAACCAGGTAAAATGTTCCTACAGATGAAATAATATTGAACCAAAGGGCGGCTTTAAACCACGCTGCGCTGTATTGTTTTTCTGTTAGTTTATTTAAATCTTTTATAAAGAAATAGGCAAATAAGCAGGCTATAATTATGGTGCTTGAAGATAATAGGATTGAAAGTAAGGAATACCCTTGAAAGATAAAAGAAAGCAGCATGCCATAACCACAAATGAGATTAGCAATCAATATTATTTTGTAATTTTTAAAATAACCATCTATTGGTTTGGTTTTTAAGAAATTGGCTATTAAGGTGTAAAGGGTATGAGATATCCAACCAATAAATGCAAAATGAGAATGAGATTCTTGCAGATATTTTTGATTGAAGTAAGGAAAAGCAAATCCAATTTTGTATCGCATTAATACACCCAATAAAGCAACGATTAATAAGTTTATAACAGAAAATCGCAGCCAAAATTTAGTATTGAAACGGGTTGCTGTATTTACTTTATTTTCTAAATCCATATAGAATTTGTTTTTTACTTTTTTAAAAAATGAAAAGTCCCCTTATCCTTTATTTACAGGGGTTTAATCCTTTTTAAATAGAGCCGCAATATACGTAAAACACTCTTTTTTAAAGGTTCATTTTATTTAAAAAAAATCCATTTTTTAAATAATCATTCCTGATAATTTATCTACTTTTGCAGCCCAATATTTTAAGTAAAAAATACCATGATTATAGGCGTTCCAAAAGAAATTAAAAACAACGAAAACCGTGTGGCATTAACCCCGGCCGGTGTTGCAGAGTTTAAAAAACACGGTCATACCGTTTATGTACAATCTGCTGCCGGTGTAGGTAGCGGATTTACCGATGAAGAGTATGTAAAAGCAGGTGCTTCCATTCTTCCCACTATTGAAGAAACCTACGCTATTGCCGAAATGATTGTGAAAGTGAAAGAGCCTATTGAATCGGAGTATAGCCTTATAAGACCTAACCAATTATTATTTACTTATTTTCATTTTGCCAGCCATGAGCCATTAACACATGCTATGATTAAAAGTGGAGCTACCTGTTTGGCTTATGAAACTGTAGAAAAAGCAGACAGAAGTCTTCCATTACTTGTTCCAATGAGCGAAGTAGCCGGAAGAATGAGTATTCAGCAGGGGGCAAAATATCTTGAAAAACCAATGGGAGGAAGAGGTATTTTATTAGGTGGAGTACCAGGGGTAAAACCAGCCAATGTATTGGTTTTGGGTGGTGGAATAGTAGGAACACAAGCTGCTAAAATGGCTGCGGGATTTGGTGCCAGAGTTACCATTATGGATATTTCTATCCCCCGTTTACGTCAGTTGGATGATATTATGCCGGCTAATGTGGATACTGTTTTTTCAAATGAATACAACATTCGTGAAGCTATACAAAAAGCAGATTTAATAATTGGAGCGGTATTAATTCCGGGAGCAAAAGCACCAAGTTTAATAACCCGCGATATGCTAAAAACCATTCGCGATGGTGCCGTAATGGTGGATGTGGCAGTAGATCAGGGAGGTTGTTTTGAAACGACTAAACCGACGACTCACGCCGATCCAATCTATGTGGTTGATGGTGTAATTCATTACAGTGTGGCCAATATGCCGGGAGCTGTTCCATATACATCAACTCTTGCTCTTACCAATGCTACGCTTCCATATGCTTTGCAATTAGCGGATAAAGGATGGAAAAAAGCTTGCAACGATAACAACGACTTAAAATTAGGTCTGAATGTAATTGGTGGTAAAGTGGTTTATAAAGCAGTAAGTGATGCGTTTGGGTTGGATTACCACAGCGTTGAAGAATTTTTAAAATAATTAAAATTAACCACATAGGAAGATAGGAGCCAAGATTACCACATAGATTATTTTTAACAACTATGTGAATCCTTTAATATCTATGTTTCTATGTGGTTTTATAAGGTAGCGGCTCAGAAATGATATATCTGTAACCCTTTGCAAAAAGCAGTAAATACACTCGTTAGCCACATTTTTAATAATGGCATAAGGCATGTAATACTGTGCCCTGGAAGCCGAAATGCCCCATTAACACTCTCTTTCTCACGTCATCCTCACATTCAATGCTTTTCACTGGTAGATGAACGTTCGGCTGGTTTTACAGCCTTAGGAATGGCAGTGGCTTTAGGAAAACCAGTGGCCATTGTTTGTACATCGGGTACCGCTGTTCTTAACTTATATCCTGCTATCACAGAGGCATTTTACTCTCAAATTCCTTTGTTAGTTATTACTGCCGACCGACCGCCTGAATGGATTGACCAATGGGACGGGCAATGCATCCGGCAAACTAGGATTTTTGAAAAGCACATCCTTGGTTCATTTACATTCAATCCCTTAAAACCGGATTTTAATTTTAATGAGGCCATGGGATTATGTTCTTTTCCTAAAAAAGGGCCGGTACATATCAATGTTCCTTTAACAGAACCATTGTATGAAGCCAAAGATGAGGAATTTGTTTATGATAAATTAACCCCTGTTGCTGAGCATTTGTCTTTTTCCCCCAACCATATTCCCGGGGAACTAACGTATAAAAAAATACTGCTTTTAGCCGGTGCTGATGCCTGGGGCGAACGATTTAAAGAAAGTTTTAATAATTTAAAAGCCGAGGGAAAACTCTTTCTATTGGCCGATGTGATAAGTGGTTTACACGATATCCAATCGGTTACAAATTGGGATGCTATTTGCACCTTGGCTGATGATGATTTAAAGCAAACCTTAAAACCTGACTTGCTAATAACCATTGGAAAATTTACAGTTTCCAAAAGCTTTAAAAAATTTATAAGGGCTAATAAACCAAAAGAACATTGGCATGTAACCAACAATCACACCATTGCCAATCCGTTTGAAACCAACCCAACAGAAATTGAAGCCGATGAAACGGCTTTTTTAGAATGGCTCGCCAAAGCAGCTAACCACCTTGATACTTCTTACGCTGCATCGTGGACGGACGTTTCCGAAAATTTGAATTCTTCAATGGAACTGCTTTTTAAAAATTCATCGTTTAACGAGTTTTCTGCAACCCTTCTGATTTTAGAAAATCTTCCAAAAAATAGTTTTCTGCATGTAGCTAACTCAATGCCTGTGCGATTTGTGAGTTTTTTAGCAGATAAATTGAATGCTGTAAAAGTTTATGGAAACCGAGGTACAAGTGGAATTGACGGCAGCACCTCCACGGCAGCCGGAACTTCGATGATGAGTAATCAACCAACATTTTTGCTTACCGGCGACCTGTCGTTTTTTTATGATATCAACGGTTTGTGGAATCAGTATTTAAAACCAAATTTTAAAATAATTGTATTAAATAACGGGGGAGGAGGAATTTTTAGGTTGATTGACGGGCCGCATGATTTGCCGGAACGGGAAGATTATTTTGCAACCCAATCTACCCGAAATTGCCAAAGGATGGCTGATGAATTTGGATTTAGGTATTATAAGGCCAATGATTTTGTTTCTTTGCAGACAGAATTTGAAACCTTTCGCAACGATACAACTCAACCAGGAATTTTAGAGATTTTTACCAAGCCTGAAAATACGATTGAGTTTTATAAAAAGTTTAAAGATTTAAAAATATGATGGTTTTGTCATTCCGACGATAGGAGGAATCTAAAAAAAACTAGATTCCTCGTGCCCCGGAATGACAAACCACAATGATAATTTGACACAAAAGAAAATAAAATGCAAACCCGTAACTGGAAAACCATAAAAGACTACTCCGATATCAAATTTGAATTTTTTGAAGGAATAGCAAAAATAAGTATCAACCGCCCTGAGGTTTACAATGCCTTCAGGCCCGAAACCACCAAGCAAATGATTGAAGCCATCGAGTATTGCCGCGAGGCACAAGATGTGTTTGTGGTGGTGTTTACAGGAGTTGGCGATAAAGCTTTTTGCAGTGGTGGCGACCAAAATGTGAAAGGCATTGGCGGCTATATTGGAGAAGACGGAGTTCCTCGTTTGAATATTTTAGACCTTCACAAAAAAATTCGTGAAATACCTAAACCGGTAATAGCCATGGTAAATGGGTATGCCATTGGTGGCGGCCATGTGTTGCACGTGGTTTGCGACCTTACCATTGCCAGCGAAAATGCGATGTTTGGGCAAACTGGTCCCAAGGTAGGAAGTTTTGATGCCGGTTTTGGAAGCAGTTACTTAGCCCGTCATGTTGGCCAGAAAAAAGCCCGTGAAATTTGGTTTTTGTGCAAACAATACACCGCTAAAGAAGCGGAAGACATGGGCATGGTAAACAAGGTAGTTCCTCTTGAACAATTAGAAGATGTAACGGTGGAATGGTGCCAAATAATGATGCAACGCAGCCCGATGGCCCTGAGAATGATAAAACGCGGATTGAATGCCGAGCTTGACGGCCAAAGGGGTTTAATGGAATTTGCAGGCGATGCTACCCTAATGTTTTACCTGATGGAGGAAGCCCAGGAAGGTAAAAATGCATTCTTAGAAAAACGCGACCCAGATTTTAAAAAGTTTCCGAGGTTTCCGTAAGGAATATTTTATCTGTTGGTGTTCACCAAAATATAAAATTTTAATATAGTATAAGCACTGATTCACTAATACTTGTTATAGACACAAAAATATTAGAAGTCCATGTCAGGCAATTCTATTTGTGTGTTTAATTACTCAATTTGAATTGTCGTATCAAATGTTTCATCACTGTATTTAAGCAATGAATCAATATTCAAATCAATTTTATAGGCAACATGCTCTTTGGTTATCATTTGGATTTTTTTAGCAATTCTCGAGTCGTGTTTTGCTCTATAATTTTTACAAAGCCTTGATGCAAGTTTAAAATTTGCTTGTTCAAACAAATCATAATTACTAATAGAGTGTTCAAGTTGATATTCACCGCCAAAGAAAGGGTCTCTTCCAAATAGAAACTGTTTATATTCAATAGAATGGTTTTTATATGTAAGTGTCTTACTATATTTTGGATTCAAATAACCCAATATGATAAATCCCCCTAAGACAAATGCAATAATTAACATTATTTTCTTAACTCTTTTCATTTTTGCAATTGGTTATTTTTTAATTTCTATATTTTTTTATTTGCCTAAAAAATCCAGACAAACCAATCAAAAGTATTCCTTATGGTTTACATATCAAAGCCATCCGTAGTTTTACATTGGTCATGGCAATTTTACATGATATTTGACGCAGAAACCGACCACTAAGAAAAAAATCACTTCTTTTGTGGTAATGAATAAATACTTCACCTCCAAAAATCTTGCCTTACTTCTCATAAATTTAGTGCCACTTTACGGTGTGTTGTTTCTAGGCTGGCAAGCCATGATAATCATTGTGTTTTATGTAGCCGAAACACTAATCGTTGGCACCATTCATGTTTTTAAAATGGCGGTTTTGTATATTATGAATCATAATAATCCCAAGGCATTGGCTGTGGATAGGTCAGCAAATTCAGGGGTAAGTGGATTGGGATTGATTCCATTTTTTATCTTTCACTTTGGATTTTTTGTGTTTATCCAAATGATGGTTTTTGGTGGATTTACCGATAAAAATTTAATCCAATCTTTCGGCCTGTTGTTTACCGGAAACTATAAATATGCATTGGCCGTAATTTTTATAACCAAACTTACCATGCTTATATCCGAATTATTTTGGGACCCGGAGGTAGAAACCAAATTACCCGATGATGTTTTTTTTAAACCTTATCCCCGCATTTTTGTGCAGCAGTTTATGGTTATCCTGGGCGGAGGGTTTGCCATGTTTAGTAAAAGTGTGATGGGGTATTTGGTAGTTCTAGTTCTTTGCAAAACCATACTAGACTTGGCTATTTCTAATATTGGAAAAGAAAGATTTGAAAAAATGTTGGTTCAAAATAAATCTAAATCTCTGAAAGAATAAATTAATTTCTTCGTGTTTCACATTGTTCTCTGTGCCTCCGTGTTTTCCTTTTATTATTTAACCAACGCCAGAGCCGCATCGGTATAAATGTAAAAATCTTTTGGATGTCCGTTTACCTTTGTTTCATTTCGTTTGCGGCCAAGTCTCACTATTACCATATCCTTTGCAGGAATATCAATAATATATTGGCCATCAATTCCACGGGCATAAAAAATATCCAAACCTTTATATTTTACAATCCACCATTGGTAGCCATATAAATCATTTGGTTTGCCGTCCTTTTGCAAGGTAGGAGCAAGGCTTATCGATTTTTTATAGTACCAATAAGGTATAATGGTATCAGTACCCCAAATTCCTTTTTGCAACATCAGTTGGCCTACTTTAGCAAAATCGCGGGCATTACTATGAAAGCAGCAAAACCCTTTTTCGTTGCCGCCTTGTTTATCGAGGCTCCAATAGGCAGGATGTTCCGCCCCTATTTTTTTCCAAAGCTTTTCAGAAGCATATTCACTTACCGTTTTTCCTGTAGCTTTAAGCAACACAAACGCAAGTAGCTGGCTGTTTCCGCTTAGGTAACTAAAATGCTTACCCGGAATATTATTTACCCTGTATTTTTTATGAAGCTTTACCAAATCAGTTCCGTACAAAGCCTTGGCGGCATATCCATAGGGATTAATGTATTGTTCTTTAAAATTTATTCCCGAGCTCATGGTAAGCAGGTGCTTAATTTTTAACCCTGTGTTTTTATATTCAGGTAAAAAATCTCCTACATTTTGGTCTACACTTTTTATCTTTCCTTCTTTAATTGCACAGCCTGTAAGTATGGAGATAATAGATTTTGCCATACTCCATGAATTGGTGGCCGATGCCGCACTATAACCTGCCCAATATTCCTCATAAATAAGTTTGCCATGTTTTACTACCAAAAAGGATAAAGTTTGGTATTTCTCCAATTCCTTAACTTCTGATTCAGGCATTTTTAGTTTTCCAAAAAGCGAATCTTCCATCCAAGGTTGAGGCTTTCCATTACTAACTTTGCGAGAGCTAAATACTTTTCGTGTATCTACCGATGGACCTAATCGGCCTTTCATAACTGTGCTTCCTAAAGTTTTAAAAATATGGGTGTTTCCTGTGATGTAGGCATGACCCACAAAAAGAATGCAGATAATAAATATCCATTTTAAGAAAGTAAAAAACCGTTTCATCCTAATCTATTATTTTTAGTAATTACCTATTAAACTATTGAAGGGTGTATCGCAATGAAATACCAAAATTGGTAAGTGCCGTTGGAAATGATTGGGTGGTTCGTGGCTTATTTACATTTCGGTTATAAAAGGCTCTGAAATTCAAATTTTCGGTAATATTGTAGTTAAGCGTAGGACGGATGGAAATAGACTTCATACCGGCATTGGCTTGCGTTGGTAAATTTGAATTTATATCTCTGGTTATGGTATAGCCATCACGAATAGAGAAATCTAATCTGAAATCTAAATCATTTTTAAGCATTGGTTTTCTGCCATTTATTTTAAAAGGAAGTATAACCCCTGATTTACGATAGCCGGTTCCAAAAACATACTCTTTATTATGAATTTCATTAATTTTATAACTGGTGGTAAGGTTTAAGGAGCGGTCGGTTTTAATTTCAAAATTTAAAGTTAATCCGCTTTTCAAAGTCATATCAATTTTTATTAATGGACTTAATCGTTCCATAATAGTAATTGTAGTAAACTGATAATTTGGGGTAAGGTTTTCACCATTTTTCAAAGTATCTAAACCATAATTAGCGCTTGTATTAAAATTGCCTATGGATGTAGTTGAACTGTAGGCATGGCTTATGGTAATATTGGTAAATACTTTTTTAACCAATTCTAAATTACTCAAACCATTCCACGAAATTCGCCATGAAGGAAGAGGAATTAACGGAAATCTATCAAGCTTATAATTCTTAGCATCTTTGCCTTGGTAGGCAGCCATAAATGCATACATCAGTACATCCTGATGATTGCTATCTACACCCACCGGAAAACGAGTTAAGGGGTCGATAACCCCAATTTTGCTGGCATAATTTTTAGATTTCCAAATGTCTGAACCTAGTTCTTCAGCCTGCACTTTATCAGCCATTATGCGTCTGTTATTTTGAAACTGGTTGTAGGCATCTGATTTAAAATCGTCGTTATACTTTTCAAAAGCTGATTTCCAGGTAATCGTAGATATACTGAACATTCCGGCTTCCATATAACCCTCATCCACAAATTGGTTTGGAAAAATGGAAGTGTCATATTTAAAGGTGCTGGAGGTAGTTAACGAAAAACGGCGTTCAAAATTTAAGTTTATCCTAAAACCATCAAAAGGTTCTAAGGTTCCAGTGCCTTTTAATTCCAATCCTTCTAATTGTATGTATCGGTTTATTTGTAATGGATTTTGTGATAGTGCTCCTTTTTCGGCCATTGTGTATCTTAATTTGGGATCTTGAAATCCAGCTAAAAACGAAACGCCCGGGGTTTTATACTTATCACTTAATCCAAAATAATCTATGGAATGTTTATAACCCGGCAAGGTAGTTCCGTTGGTTGAACTTAAATCCAATTGCAACTGCTTTACCATGGTTACAAATTTTAATGTGGCTCTGGCTCCGTTTGATATTTCAATGTCTTTTTTCTTTTTATCGTCCTTTTTACCGGGAGTTTCCTCATCATCATATTTCTTCTTTTTGGCTGATTTAGGGGTTTTGGGCTGGTTAGCTTTCTTTAGTAATGGGAATTTATTGTAAAAAGACGAGAAATTTAATTGGGCGTTGGTCCCTATTGTTTGTGAGTTTTGAATGGTATTACCCATAATTGGCGCTGCCAAAGGAGCGGTTCTCCAATTGTAGCTGCCGGTATATCTTGCAGAAACAGTAATCCAGTTTAATAATTTAACCTTACTAAGTGGAAGATTATAAGTGGCATTAATGGTTTGGTTAAAATCATTTGGTTTACCCATCCCTTTGAAATTGCTCCAAACTGTATCTTTTTTTGCCTGAGTTTCCAGAGAACCAATTGGTTCTTCTACACGTGCATTGAGAGTGGCATTATAATCAAATTTTAAGTTGTTGGTTAAGTTATAATTCACCCCATAAACTCTGGTAAGTAAAAAGGTTTTATCAAATAATTTTGGAACAATAGCTTTGAAATTATCATTATTTCGGTTTTGCAGTTCAGAGTATCTGCGGTCTACATCCAAGCGCATAGTAATACTTTGAGGAACAAAGAACAAACCAAAACCGGTGAATGGAGCTAATACTTTTGGTTTCAATTTTTTGAAAGGTTTCCAGGCTTTAGGCGCCTGACTGAAATTGTAACCTAAACTTGCACGATACGTTTCTACGAGGTTTTCTTGAATAATTTGGTTTCGGCGGAATATTTTTTGGTAACTATAGCTAACGTTGAAATTTTCAACATCATAAATATGCGATTTACCTCCACCAATTTTATTCTTTTTTACGTTAGTAAAATTATAACTGTAACGCGATGTAAAATCCTGAGCATTCTCTTTTATCTTGTCTTTTTCAGCCTTGGTTTTGGCAGAATTAAGGGCTGTTTTTAAAAGCACATCAGGATTAAGAGGGTAATATTTTGGGTTAATAATATTCTCATTATACCCTATAAAAAATGGGATGGTAATACCTGTTTTTTGAGGAAAAAATTTACCCAACTCAAAACTTGATTGAATATCATAGGTAATAGTTTCGTTAAGGTTTCTTTGATTTAGGCGTTTATCAACGCCGCCAAATCCTATAGACTGGTAACTTCCCGTAATGTTTAATTTTCCAAAGTCGGCCAAATTGGCGACAATTCTAGCATTGGCTGCATAACCACCGTTATTTACAAAATCTTCAAGTCTAAGTTCGTTAAACCATACTTCGGGGCATATTTCTGTCTTTCCGTTTTTAACGTCAAGAGGATTCTTAATACCCAACATGATGGTTCTCACATTGCTTAAATCAGGCTGACCAACGACTGAAATTACATTTCCATTAGACAGAGTTTTTTCAAAATAAGCCGTTACATCTGTTGTGAAATTGTTTCTTTCAAGTTTTACTGCTTGAAATGCTTCTAAATCTATATTTAATTCATTGGCTGTAGGCCAAATAGCCCAGGGATCACTAGTTCCAGGTTGAGTAATTTTTAAAGGGATTTCTAATTGGTAATAATTTCTCTCCAAGTCAGTTCCAATTCGTATAAATGCTCTTACATCAGCATCAGCAACATCATTGCCTTCAGCATGCACAAACATTTTCATTTTTTTATAGTTCCTTATGTCAAAATTTAATGTTTTATAGGCTGCTCTGGAATCTCCCTTTTTTAGCTTACAAGCTCTTAAGGATAGAGCTTGTTCGTTCATCTGAACATTGCTTTGCTGTGTAGGGTCAGTTTCACGCACTATGCCCGGAGGCACTACGTAAGGAATGGGCACTCTTTGGCTATTTTTTTCGATATTAACAGCTGAAACCGTAAATTCGGTTTGATCATTAGGATCAACATTTGGCCCTACTGAAGGAGGAAAATTAAGATTTTTTAAATAGCGCCTCCAATCAGCTCTTACCAATTGCATTTGGCCAAATCGGAAAACTACACTGTCTTCAAAACCTTTTAAAAACAAACGCATAAAACGAATGGATTTAAAATCCTGAATACCCCCAATACGCTGGTCAAATTGTCGTATTGGAACTTTAAACTGATACCAGGTAATAGTTGCCGGAAAGTTGGTTCCATCAATATAATTTGGCACAGTTACAATAGAATCGGTCACAAAATTAGAACCTACCTGAAAGGAATTTTTAGAAATATTAATTTTATACTGGAAATACTCCTCATTAAAGTTCATGGTTTGATCGCGATTCAAATCTTCATCATCCGGGAAAATGCTTGCTGATAAAGGCTGCCCGGTTGATAATGTACCTAATGTTGAATTACCTTCCATTCCGTTAAACGATTCATATCGGCCTAAAATACTCTGCTTAATGGCGTTATATCCTTCGGCTAAATAATGTTGGTAGTTGTCTGAACTCGGATCGTTTTCAGCTTGGGTTGCAATAGCACTCGTGGCACCGTAATTATTTTTTAAAGCATTTATATATCCTTTATAAAAAGTTCGCTCTTCATTGTCATTTAGTCCATCCAAACCTTTGTCTTGATTTGGGCGGGATGCGGGATCATTATCAAAGGCTTGTATTTGTGGAGCTACCTGTGGTATTAATCCATAACGGGTGCTGTCAAGTCCAAGTAAGGAACCGTCTTTTGGTAAGCCATTCTCCACACCACGACGGTTATCAGCGTTCAGGTCTTCAGATATATTTCCAAGATTAATATAGAGTTGGCCTTGGTTTGTTGTATTTCTATTCAAACAAAATGGATCCATCATCCAAAATTCTATGTAATCAATATTGGCAGCTTCAAAATCATTGGTTTCTATTTTACGGGCTATACCACCCCAACTTTCTTTTGGTTTGCTAAAGGTGCCATCGGGGTTAAAGTCGGTGATAGATGTATTATAATTATAAATACCACGTTTTTTTGGATAATAAACCATGTCCAAAGTGGTTAATTGGTTTATTTGCTGCATTTGTATATTCAGCTGCGGGAATACTTCTTTTAATGCCCAAGTTCTTACAAATGGATGCGATTGATCATTCCCTGTCATGTAATCTGGAATGTATTTCTTATCAGTTCCCGAAAAAGTTTGGTCAATAGTATGAAACGCAATTTTAGCCCGCCTAAAGGCATTGGTAGAATCGGAAGCTGTTTCTGGAAATAAATCTTTTTGACCTTGCGGGGTTGGGGCAAATTTCCAGTTCAAAATATATTTTAAATCAAAAGGCGTTTCAGCTCCTTCAAAATCATCTAAGAATGAGGTTCCTCTTGTATTTCCTATTGTTTTGGCATTGTGCGGAAAAATTTTAGCAGCTTCTGCACTAATTACAAGGTTTGATTTTTCTTTGGTTTCAATAAAAGGAAGTTTGTCAACTAACTTAGTTAATAAACGCGAATCCTTTGACCAAGTTCCATCCAACCCCATAATGGTATTTAAAATGGGTTCCTGACCAATATCTACTTTAGGAGTTAATGGCCTTTCGGTCATGTGCATGATTGTGCCACCAAGCAATAAATTTCGGGAATGTGTGTAATCAAATCGTGAGCCTAAAAGTGTTTTTTGCTGAAGTGTAAACAGGGAGTTACTTTCAGACGATACTTTAATTACCGCACCTGAGTTAATAATGCCTTCATTTAAAATTCGAACCCTACCTAAATTGTAATCAACCGTGTAGTCAACATTTTCAGTAAGTGCCGCTCCGTTGGCCGTTACTTTTACCGAGCCCTGTGGAACATTAATAGCATTTAGTGAAATTTCGTTGGTAGTACTGCCTCGGTAACTTCCTCTTAGAAAAAATTTGTTATGGGTTACGTCCTGTTCTGCCCACCATTTTGTCGAGTCATACAAAGCATCATAGGCATAAAAATTAGCATCTTTTCCGGCTGGGTCTTTAAATTTATTTCGTAAGAAATTACCAAAAGGTTCTCTTACGGGAAAAATAATTCGTCCATTTAGCATGTTTACGGTAATCCCTTCTATGAGGTCAAAAACTCCATCAGGTTTAGCTTCAGTTTGCTTGTTCATTTTATCAAGGTTTAAAACCGTGATAAGCTGTTTTTCGAAAATATTAATTTCGACAGGATTTACAGGTAAATAATTTAAATCGGCAGATTTATCGTCAGCATAAACCACATTCAAGCTAAAATCTTGAGCCTGTACATTATAAGTATTTAACGAGTAAATGTTTTTCATCATCAAATCCCACAAAGGCCAGCGGGTATTGGTGATGGTAGATTTTAGCATTTTTACAACAAGGTCATTCCCACTACCACTAGGCCCCGGAGGATTATCACGTGATAATTGCCCAACTTTAAAGACTCTTCCATTAAAAGTATATTCATAGGAAACTGCTAAAATTTCATCATTATTTAAGCTTTGATTCAATGAAATGTACCCTAACTGTCTGTTTATAGTGTATTCCTGCTCGGTTAATCTTCTGGCATTCGTAAGTATATTATAATCTATACCAACTTTCATATCAAGTCCTGCATATTTTGTTTTAAAAGCATCAATAACCGAAGTGCTGCTATTTAAAGCGGGGTCGGTTATTATTTTACTCCATAATAAATTTGCTTCATTATGGGTTTGAACTGGCTGGTTGGCAGGGTCTTTTAAGTTTGGATTGTTAGGGTTTGTTTCTCCTAAATCTACAAAAGGAACCAGATTTCTGTTGTCGTTAAAAGATTTGTTTCTGTTGGTAACCCATACTTCGATGTAATTAATATAAGCACCGGACTGAACAATCGGTAAAAGACTTAGGGCGTTATCATATTGGTTTTTAAAAAACTGACCAACAAAAAAATGTTTATTAGCTTCATAATTATTGGCCTGTATGTCAAATTTTGTAATCTGTGCCCCGCCACTTACTTCAGTTTCTGTAGTTTGGCCTCTTTGTTGGGTGGCAATTGAGGTTACCATTAATTTTCCAAACTGCATTTGGGTTTTTACTCCAAATAAACTTTGGCCAGCTTGTATCAGACTACCATTTAGCGGTAAACTAACGTTTCCAAGCTCTATTTTTTTAAGAATGTCGTCTTGCTGTCCTTCCCAGTTTAATTTTATTTGATTTTCAAATTCGAAGGTAGCATCAGTATCGTAATTGGTATTTATTTTAAGTTTATCACCTATTTGCCCGGTTACACTCACCTGCATTTTTATTTTAAAATCAGGAGTTCCTGTGCGCTGCTGCCTTACAGGGATGGCAGGGTTTCTTACTACATTGTAACTCCCACCAAAGGTTGCCTCTGCCGAGCCTGATGGTTTAATGTCAATTAATCCACCTCCAAATAATTTATCTACTGCGTCAGGTACATTAACCGTGTTGGGCACAATACCCGAACTGCGAACAAAATTGGTGGCTTTACTCTTTGATTGAAAGTAGTCTTGTTCTTCCTTTTCGTTTAATTCTTTTAAATAATCCGAAAAAGATTTTGATTTAGGTGGGCTTAAATCACGATTGCCGAGTTTTTCACGTTCAATATATGAATTACTTTCAGGGTCATATTCGGTATTACGTTTTAAAATATCCGGATCTTTTAAATCAAAACGGTTTTTTTTGTAATTATTGTCATAAGGTTTTCTGTCTTTAATGGGAAACTTAAGTTTTGTAGTGTCATCCTCTACTAATAACTTAGAATCGTACACCAAAAAATCATTGGTGCCCGAAGATATAAATGAAATACCAAAGGCCGCCGAGGCGACCAATAGAATACGGGTAAGGGCGGTTTTCAACTTCTATTTTTAATTTAGTAAAGTATCCTTATGGTTCAATTTTTTAACAATCTGCAAAAATATAAAATTAAAGGTATTTAAAGGCATCCTTTACAAGGCTCTCAGTTGTAGCACTTTCACCTTGTTCTTTGCTCACTCTCATCAAAGCTTTTTCTGCAATTGCCCTTATAAAACCCAATGCCTGCATAGCTTGTAATGCTTCATCAAATGCACTGCTTATAATACCGGGCAATAATCCTGTGTTACCACCAATTTTGCCAAGCTTATCATGCAATTCTAAAATAAGCCGTTGGGCTGCCTTGGGGCCAATACCTTTAACTGATTGTAATAACGGTGCGTCTTTCCTTATTATTGCATTAACCAATGCATCTTCATTTAAAGATGACAAAAGTACCCGTGCAGTATTAGCACCAACACCACTAACGGATATTAAATGGCGAAAAACCTCCCGCTCTTTTTCAGTAAAAAAACCAAAAAGTGTGTGGTTGTCTTCAGCTATTACCTGATGAACCTGAAGGCGGCCATTGCTCAATCCTTTTAGTTTTTCGAATGTGTAAACGGATATATTTATGTGGAAACCAAGTCCGTTGCAATTAATTACAGCATATGCCGGAGTTAGTTTTTCTAATTTACCTTCAATAAAGTCGTACATGTTTTAATTTATCCAACAATTTTAGGTTATAATTATTAGTGTAAAAACAGAATATTTAATTTTAAGAATAATTATTACTTAAAATTAAGAAATGGGATGGTGAGCATGATGGTGATGATGTTGCTTTCGATGAGGCTTCCCTATTTTTCCACCCAACAAAGTCATGGGTATAAAGGTGGCTGAACCCACCACTATCATCCAAAGGGGATGAGGAATGGTTAAAAAATTAATAAACCCAAAAATGGTTAAAATAATACCAACCGCCAAAATAGGTACAAACGCATTATGGGTTTTTATTTTAACGCAAACAAATCCTGCAATAAACGATGCTAAAGCAAAACCAATGGATACCGCAATAAGATTGATAAGTGGAATGCTATCCATATTGGCTGATATGGAATTAATATCTTGCATATCAATATCGGCAGGTAATGGAAAAAGATAGATAGCAAGGTATTCAAAAAGGGATATACTAAGAATGCCTGCTATTGAGCCAAACAGTGTGGCGGTAAAATATTTCATAGTTTTCTGTTTAGGTATGGCAAACCTAAACGAATACTGTTAAAATGACAAACTTGCCTTTACAAAAGGGTTGCTTATTTTTTCAACACCAATAGGCGTTTCGTCACCATGGCCCGGAAAAACCAGATAATCATCAGGTAAGGTGTAAAGTTTTGTCCTGATAGAATTGGCGAGGGTTTCAAAATCGCCACCGGGTAAATCGGTTCGGCCAATACTGCCTTGAAAAAGAACGTCTCCACCAATTACACTTTTATTTTTATGGT
The DNA here is from genome assembly GCA_945897885.1 of Chitinophaga pinensis. Classification (GTDB taxonomy): domain Bacteria; phylum Bacteroidota; class Bacteroidia; order NS11-12g; family UBA9320; genus JABWCE01. Next base: position 1,706 of record CAMDGU010000018.1, on the reverse strand, counting down.
TGATAAAGCAAATGCTTCCGGGCGAGTGGCCGGGTGTAAATACAATAGCCAATTCCGTATTTCCAAATTTTATGGTTTCTCCTTCTTCTAAAAAAACGGATGGCGAAGGTGACGGATGATAAGGGATTCCATAGCGGTCGGCTACCACAGTTCCTGCAATTAATACCTCCAAATCTTTTTTGTGGATATGTAAATCAAGTTTAAAGGTGTCAGCTACAAATGCATTTCCCAGAATATGATCAATGTGGCAATGTGTATTGAGTAAAAGAACCGGTTTTAAGTTGTTTGTAGTTATAAAATTCTTAAGTGTAGTTTCTTCCTCTTTGTTGCAGCATCCCGGATCAATAATGGCACATTCAAGGGTATCATCATACAACAGGTATGTGTTTTCTGAAAAATAGTTGAAGGTGAATTTTTGGATTTGCAAGTTGGTTTGAATTAAATTGGTTTTGTCATGCTGAGGCACGAAGCATCTTATTGACTTAGAAAAAAGATTCCTAGTGCCTCGGAATGACAATTATTTACAAATGGATTACCTCCCCATATGCAGCAGCAGCAGCTTCCATTATTGCTTCGCTCATGGTTGGGTGAGGGTGAACCGATTTTATAATTTCATGACCTGTGGTTTCTAATTTTCTGGCTACCACGGCTTCAGCTATCATTTCGGTAACATTGGCTCCTACCATATGGCAGCCCAACCATTCACCATACTTAGCATCAAAAATTACTTTTACAAAACCTTCTTTGGCTCCTGCAGCACTTGCCTTTCCTGATGCAGAGAACGGAAACTTTCCTATTTTTAATTCATAACCTTTTTCACGGGCTTGTTTTTCGGTGTAACCAACAGAGGCTACTTCAGGCCAGGCATAAGTACATCCCGGGATGTTATTATAATCTAATGGCTCGGGGTGATGACCTGCAATTTTTTCAACACAAATAATTCCTTCGGCACTGGCTACGTGAGCCAAAGCTTGTCCCGGAACGATATCGCCAATGGCATATATTCCTTCTACATTGGTTTGGTAGAACTCATTTACCAAAACTTTACCTTTATCGGTTTTTATACCAAGGGTTTCTAATCCTAAATTTTCAAGATTGGTTTGTATCCCGGCTGCTGAAAGCACGATATCACATTCGCGGGTTTCTTCACCTTTTGGTGTTTTAATTTTTACCACACAACCTGCACCACTTGTATCTACTGATTCTACTGTTGAAGAAGTTAAAATTTCAAAACCTTTGGTTTTAAATATTTTTTCCATGGCTTTGCTCACATCTTCATCTTCTACCGGAAGTATGTTTGGCATAAATTCTACCATCGTTACTTTGGTGCCCATGGCATTATAAAAATAAGCAAACTCACTACCTATTGCTCCCGAACCTATTACTATCATGGTTTTTGGCATTTCGGGCAATACCATGGCTTCGCGGTAGCCAATCACTTTTTTACCATCAATTTTTATATTTGGTAATTCGCGACTTCTGGCTCCTGTGGCTAATATGATATTTTTGGCTTCATGTATTTCTTTGGTGCCTTCGTTTTCTACTTCTACTTTTCCTTTAGCTACCAATTTTCCATAACCGGTGATTACGGTTATCTTATTTTTTTTCATCAAAAACTGAACACCTTTGCTCATTCCACCTGCCACATTTCGGCTACGGGTTATCACGGCTCCAAAATCAACCGTCGCTTCGGGTACGGATATTCC
>CAMDGU010000017.1 GCA_945897885.1 Chitinophaga pinensis | reverse complement strand
CACAATATTTTCAAAAGGAATTTGTGGCTGATAAAGTTATAAGCTATTCATCATTCAAACAAATACATCAATTTCCTGATTCATCAATACTAATTTATGGTTATGATCATCAAAATAGGTCTAACATATATTTATTTAAAATAGACGGGTGTAGAAACTATAAAATTGCATTTAGGTATGATTTGAAAAATTATTATTCTAATTATATAGAAACTAATCAAACTATAATCTTGGAGAACAATTTAATTTCTTTCCCAAGCAAAGGTAATTCTTCGATTTTTTCCCCTTTATTAAAATTTGATTCCAACGGGAAATTGGTATCCTCAAGAAAAATATATTTTAATGATTATTTAATTGAAAGTTATTCAGAATCAGGTATATGTAAAATGTCAGATAATAAGTTTGCTATTTATTTACCCAATTATAAATCCAATTCAGATACTAGTTTTGGCTTAATATTAATTTTAGATAATAATTTTATGCTCCTTAATGCGGCTAAAATTTATAATAAATTTAATATTAGGAATCAAACATTTGGTTTTGGTATTTATTATTTAAATGGCAAAATTACATTAGTTCACAATAGACAATTCTATTCTACAATTGATACCAATTTGTCACAAATAAAGAGTTATCGTTTTGATGCTCCACCAATTTATATGGGAGGTGAAGTGGCTTCTCAAGTTAACGATAGTTTGTTGTTTTATGGAGGTTCTACTTTATACGATTATAAGAATAACAAGATATTAATGAGTATTAAGGAACAATTTGTTCCAGGCGGTTCTTATGAGAGGAGGAACGTTTCTAATTATATTTTTGGAGGAGGTTATGGTGCAGGAGGGAATATTGGAACAATTGTATGTATTGAACCAAGAAGTTTTATTAATAAAAATATAGAGGGTAAAATTGTCGGCAAATCATTTTGGAAAATTAGTGATTTTGAACTGGTGAATAATAATAAGGATGTACTTTCTATTAGCATAGGTGGCAATAAAAAGGGAGAGTACCCAATATTAACCAAATCAAAATTGGATAATCCATTTTTTTGTTCAAGCCAACCTGCTGCCATAAATTTTCCTAAGCAAGCACCTATAGATGCACTGCCTGATAGCAGCTTTGTATTATCTAGAAATAATATAAATATAAGGATGGAAGATTATATGCCTGAGATAACGGAAACCATAATTAAATTTAGATTGCAAACAATTTGCACTACCGAGGAACCATTTAGTGGAATTGGCATAAATATTGGAAAGGATTCTGTCGTTGTTTGCAATGATACCAATTATACTATTAGCACAATGAATCCAGGGCAAAGTAGCCAGTTTTACTGGAATACCGGTGCTACAACCAATACAATTACCGTAAATAAAACGGGGGTTTATAAATTGCGGACGGTAAAGGGTCAGTGTGAAAGCATAGATAGTTTAAAGGTAGTATTTGCAAACATTAGAAAGCTTAAATTACCAAAAGATACCGTGTTGTGTATAGGAAGCAAATTATTGGTAGATGCTACAGCAAAACAAAATTTTATTACGAATTATAAGTGGAACGATAATATTACAATTGGCAAACGAAATATAAATGTAAAAGGGAATTACATTTTGGCAATGAACAATTCATACGGATGCAAAGATACTTTAAAATTTAGTGTTCACTATCGCGATAGTCTTAAAGCTACAATAATGCCCGATACACTTATTTGTAAAGGGGCTATAGCAAAACTTTATGCAAAGGTGCAAGGCGGTAAAACAGATAGTTATAACATACAATGGTATGATGATAAAAATAATTGGTTGGGAATAGGTGAAACCCTTTTTCGAACTTTTGCCATATCTACAAAAGTAAAGCTTTTGATAACAGACAGTTGCACCAATTACACGATAACCAAGTTTGTAAATATTAATGTAAGGCCTCCTTTAAAAATAAGTTATTTAAAAGATACATCTATTTGCCTTGGACAATCTGTTGTTTTATTTACTGATGGCAGCGGTGGTGATAGTTTGGCTTATTCATTTGCTTGGAATAATAATTTGGGGCAAGGAAAAAACAAAGTGGTTTCACCATTAAAAACCAACTATTACCGAGTAATTTTAAAAGATAACTGCACGTCAAAAAGCGACACTGCATCTTGCACCGTGAGTATTCCTCCTGTAAAATCTATTTCTAAAGCTTTGCCTGAAATTACAGATATAGAAAACCCTATCATTGTTTTTAAAAACCTTAGTACTCCCTCTATTATAAATAGTTGGGATTTTGGGAATGGTCAAATTTTAAAAACAGATTCACGGCAGGACATAGAAATGGAGTATAAAGATACCGGGAATTTTTTCGTTACGCTTAAGATAACAAGTAAGGAAGGATGTTTGGATGATACTATCATAAGAATTAGGATAAAAGATATTTTTAAATTTTATGTACCTAATGCTTTTACACCTAATGGTGATGGTCTTAATGATGAATTGCTAATAAGTACTCGAGGGGTTAAACAGTTTAAGCTTATTATATATGACAGATGGGGTGGTGTATTATTTGAATCTGATAATCCTGAAAATAACTGGAATGGAAAAGATGCTCCAGTTGGAGTATATGCTTATACCGTTGAGGTTTTTGACCAAGACTATTTTAGGCATTTCCACAAAGGAGTTTTTCATTTAATAAGATAAGGCATAACTCAATTCATAGAACTAAATTTATTCAGGATTGTTGTTGTGAATCATTCTTTAGATTCCTTTAAATTATTCTCAGAAAACAGTTTATGAGGTATTAAATCCTTTTCATTCCTGAACCAAGTTAATTGCCGCTTGGCATAGTTTCGGGTATGTTGCTTTATTTTTTCAATGGCTTCCGGTAATGAGCATTTATCATCAAAATAATCAAACAGTTCACTATAACCTACCGTTTGCAAGGCTTTAAGATTTTTATAAAGATGAACCGATTTTACTTCCTCCATCAGTCCTGCCGTTATCATTTCATCTACCCTTGTATTTATTCGATGGTAAAGCGTTTGCCTATCAACGTCCATCATTACTTTAACAATTTTGAAGGGGCGGGATTGAATGGGATTGGTTTTAAGTTCGAGGATTGATTTACCGGTAGTTATTGTTAATTCCAAGGCCCGCATAACACGGTGAGGGTTTTTGCTGTCAATGGTTTTGCTCCCTTCACTATCCAAATTTTGAAGCTTTTTAAATAAATAATCAACACCATATTCATCCAATTCTATTTGAAGTAGCTGTCGAAGAATGTCATTCGCTTTTGGTAAATCATCTAACCCTTCACATAGGGCTTTTATATACAAACCGGTACCGCCGGCAGCTATTACTACCTTATGTTTTGTAAATAAAAGTTCTAATAATAGTAAAGCTTCCCTTTCAAAAATACCCGCATTGTAGGTATCATGAATGGAGCAATGGTTAATGAAATGGTGGGGAATTAGGGATAATTGTTGAGCTGAAGGTTTAGCAGTACCAATACTTATTTCTTTGTAAACCTGGCGACTGTCGGCAGAAAGTATTTCGGTATTAAAATAGCGGGCTAATTGTATTGCGTAATCTGTTTTGCCAGAAGCAGTAGGGCCGCAAATTACAATTAAAGTTGGTTGAAAGGTAGCCATCGCATTGGCTAATAATCATCTTCATTATTATCATCAGACCCACCATAACCTAAGTCGTCAAACCCAAGGTCATCGTCTTCACCCAATTCCTTTTCCTCTTCATCTACTTCTTCACCTTCCAAGAAATCCAAATCATCTGAATCAATTTTCAATTCTTCTTCATCAAATTTTAAATCAAAGGAAACACGCTCTTTAATGATTGGGGCTTTTGTAATTTCAGGAATTTTAATATCCGGCATTTCTTCACCTTCTGTTTCATCCAAATCAATTTCATCAGCCTCAAAATCTTCCTCGGGTTTAGCCAAATCTTCCATCAAACGGCTTGCAATAAGCATTTCAGCCATTTTATCATATTCTGTAAGATTGGCTGTGGCACCGGGTAATTTACCTTTTAACTTGTATTGTTTTGGTGCTTCACCTTCTTTGCGGGCTACAAGGGGATAATTTTTATGCGGTTCAGCCTTCTGAATTTTTACCAATTCGATATAAAATGTCCAAACCAAATCAGGGTCAAACATATAAATAAACCGTTGATGTGGGTCATTTATAAATTTATTAAGGATCGTTTGCTTAGGTAATTTAGAGGAGGATTCTTCACGAGGTTCCGAATCACAAATTTGAGCGTCAGTTCTCCAAAAATCATTCGACATGTGGAACGTGTAAGCCTTTGTAGCATCAAACCCAACGGACTCTTGTATTATTTTATGAAAATCAGCGAAACTTGAAGTAGAATCAATATCAATAAACCTTACCACATCATCGTGGTCTTCAAAATGTACCCTGAATTTATATATTATTTGCATTTTTAGGTTATAAGCTTAAAGTTAAAAGTTAAAAGAAATCAAACTACTTTTAACATTTAGTTTTTAACTCTTTACTATTTTTTAGGACCGATATACTTACCGTCCTTATCGTACATGCTCATGCATTTAGCTTTTTGTTCTGGCGAACATTTGTTATCCTCACACATTTTGGCACATTCTTCTTTGGTCATAGTAGCGCATTTATCCATGTCACAGCCTTTACCTATAAATTTACCATCCTTATCATACATTGCTAAGCATTTTTCGCGTTGCTCAGGCGAACATTTATTATCATCACACATTTTAGCACATTCTTCTTTGGTCATGGTGGCACATTTATCCATGTCGCAACCTTCACTCATTGCCTCATGCTCAGCACCGCAGCAACTCATTTCTGTTTTAGCCTCAGGCTTGTCACAGCAGTCTTTCTCGGTTGAAGCTGTACTTCCAATTCCTGAAATATAAGGGGCTATAACCAATGAAACAATACTCATTAATTTGATAAGAATATTCATAGAAGGACCTGATGTATCTTTAAATGGATCACCAACTGTATCACCAGTTACTGATGCTTTATGTGGTTCCGATTTTTTGTAAAACATTTCACCATTTATTTCCACACCTTTTTCAAATGATTTTTTTGCATTATCCCAAGCTCCACCTGCATTGCTTTGGAATATTCCCATCAACACCCCTGAAACAGTTACACCTGCTAACAATCCGCCTAAAACTTCTGGTCCAAAAATGAATCCAACGATTAAAGGAGTTATTAAAGCAATAGCACCAGGCATCATCATTTCACGGATTGAAGCTTTAGTAGAAATAGCAACACATTTTTCGTATTCTGGCTTGGCTTTATATTCCATAATACCCGGAATTTCTCTGAACTGGCGACGAACCTCCTGAACCATATCCATGGCTGCTCTTCCCACAGCCTGAATGCAAAGGGCTGAGAAAATAAATGGAATCATACCACCTATAAACAAACCTGCTAAAACAGGAGCTTTATAAATATCGATACTATCTATTCCTGCTATACCAACAAAGGCAGCAAACAATGCCAATGAAGTTAAGGCAGCAGAAGCAATTGCAAAACCTTTTCCGGTTGCAGCAGTTGTATTTCCAACGGCATCTAAGTTATCTGTACGTTCACGAACTTCAGGAGGTAATTGACTCATTTCAGCAATTCCACCTGCATTGTCTGCAATAGGACCAAATGCATCAATAGCCAATTGCATAGCTGTTGTTGCCATCATACCTGCAGCAGCAATAGCCACACCATATAATCCTGCGAAATAATAAGAAGCCATAATACCAGCAGCTAGAGTTATAATTGGAATAACGGTAGATTTCATACCTACTGCTAATCCTCCGATTATATTTGTTGCATGTCCGGTAGCTGATTGGCGAATAATTGAATTTACCGGAGGTTTGCCCATAGCAGTGTAATATTCAGTAACAATACTCATAATTGCCCCAACCAATGAACCTACAACGATAGCATAAAAAACATTTATACTTGAAAATTCATATCCTCTTAAACTTAAAGTTTCAGGAAGCATCCACATTACAACAAAAAAGGAAGCAACAACCGTTAGTATAATAGAAGACCAATTTCCTAAATTTAAAGCATTTTGAACACTTGATTTTTCATCTTTTATTCTTACAAACCAAGTTCCTACAATTGAAAATAAAATACCAAGACCACAAATTACCATTGGCAATAAAATTGGTGACATGCCATTAAATTTATCTTCAACAGTTATTTCTTGTCCCAAAACCATAGTGGCCAAAATTGTGGCAACATAAGAACCGAATAAATCAGCTCCCATACCGGCCACATCCCCTACGTTATCTCCTACGTTATCTGCTATTGTAGCAGGGTTTCTTACATCATCTTCAGGAATACCTGCCTCTACTTTACCTACAAGGTCAGCTCCTACGTCAGCAGCTTTAGTGTAAATACCACCGCCAACACGCGCAAACAATGCAATCGATTCAGCACCCAATGAAAATCCTGTCAAAACTTCTATGGCTGTTTTTACAGTATTTTCACCTAAATCAGCAAATACTCCAAGAAAAACAATAAATAATCCTCCTAAACCTAAAACCGCTAAACCCGCAACACCAAGTCCCATTACAGTTCCGCCTGTAAATGAAACTTTAAGCGCTTGTTTTAAGCTAGTACGAGCGGCTTGAGTAGTACGAACGTTTGCTTTTGTAGCTACCTTCATACCAATATAACCCGCTGTAGCTGAAAAAACTGCACCAATAATAAATGCAATTGATATTATCCAACTTGAATGAATTTCTTTACCATTCACTTCATGAATAGTACCTGAATAGGCTAACAATGCTGCTGCAAAAGCAACAAAAATTCCTAAAACTTTCCACTCTGCCTTTAAAAAAGCCATTGCACCTTTAGCAATGTAGCCTGCAAGTTCTTGCATATTGGCATCACCGGCATCTTGCTTGCTAACCCAAGCACTTTTAATGGCCATTACAATTAAGCCAACTATCCCTAATGCAGGGACTAAATAAATTATTGAATGCATATTATTATATAAGAATTGTAAAAGTCCGCGAAAATAGCTTTTCTATTCTATTTAGGCAAAAACGATTTTTCAGGAAAATATTTGAATTCTCCGGGACGAAAAACTTTTACCCTATGTTATCCTATTAAGAATTTTGTTGAAACCCAATACCTGTAGTCTTAGTTTTCTGTATAATTTCTTTAAGATTTATTTCCTTAATATCATCTACCGTAAGGGTTGAAATTAATTCAATAGTACGCTTGGATGCTGCAATTTCTGACATTCTGAGATGCTGGTGACGCACAACCTCTTCTACTAGTTTTCGAACGGCACGACCATTTCCAAAAAATTTATCTCTGCTGGTATACATTAATTCCGTAACGCGTTTAAGTTCAGTTTCGGCAGCTTCATCCGGCTTTAAATTATTTTCAGAGATTTGATTATTTGCAATTTCAAGCAGTTCTGCAGATTTAAAATCTTCAAAGTGGAACGTTCTGTCAAAGCGTGATTTTAAACCGGGATTTGATTCTATAAACCGTTTCATATTATCAGTGTAACCTGCAGCTATCACGATAAAATCGCCACGGCGGTCTTCCATTCGCTTCAAGATTATTTCAATTGCTTCTTTCCCAAAATCGCTTTGTCCACCTTCGGTTAATGAGTAAGCTTCATCAATAAACAAAACGCCTCCCATGGCTCTGTCAATTATTTCGGCCGTTTTTATGGCAGTTTGACCAACATAACCTCCAACCAAAGATTGACGATCGCATTCAATTAAATGACCACGTTCTAAAATACCCAAAGCTTTATAAATTTGAGCTAAAATGCGGGCCACAGTTGTTTTTCCTGTACCCGGATTTCCTGTAAATACAGTATGAAGAGAAAATGATTGTCTTACATCTTTTCCTGTTTCATTATAAAAACGCACTAATTTTACTAGGTCATCAATATCTTCCTTCACCGTTTCAAGCCCAATCATACGTTTAATCTTTCCAACCGATTCCTTTAATAATTCTTCATCTATTGGAATATCAGCTGTAGCATGCTTTTTCTTAAACGATAATTTTTCTATATCTTCCGGCATTATTACCGATAATTCATCCGGAGTTAATTTCTCAGGAAACTGAGTGTTCATTACTCGTAAACCCAAATTCATTTTGGCCTCATCAATAAGGCTATTCACCAATCTGGCATTACCAAAAAATTTATCCCGTTCACGGTATACCTCTACTAATTTTTTATAAAGTAATTCTGAAGCTTTTTCGTTTAATCGTATTCCCCTTCTTTCACAGGCATAGTCCGCAATTTTTATAAGTTCCTGAGGGAGATAATCCGGGAAATCATATGACATGGTAAATCTGGATTTTAACCCTGGATTTGATTCCAAAAAATTATCCATTTCGGCAGGATACCCAGCGCAAATAATTGCTATATCTTCATTATCTGATAATTCTTTTAATAATATTTCTATAACTTCTTTGCCAAAATCTTTGGCATCATCGTCTTTTCGTGCTAATGAATAAGCCTCATCAATAAATAAAATCCCACCTTTGGCCTTTTTTAAGGCTGCTTTAGTTTTTGGAGCAGTTTGTCCAATAAATTCTGCCACCAAATCGCCTCTATCTACTTCGTAAACATGGCCTTTTGATAGTAACCCTAAACTGTGATATATTTTACCAAGTTTTCTTGCTACAGTTGTTTTTCCTGTTCCGGGATTTCCTCTAAATATGGCATGCAGGCTTATTTTTTCCTTTTCTTTTAGGCCTTTGTCTTTGCGTAATGAAATAAAACCAAGGTAGTTGCTGTATTCCTTAATTTTATTTTTAATGTCATTTAAACCAATTAACCCCTCCAATTCCTTCATTATCACTTCTACCGTTTCATTGGTTTGGTGTATTTTTCCCGATTCGTCTTCAGATTCTAGATCCTCATCAAATCCGGAATCTTTTAATGTTTCAATTTCAAAATCACCAAATGATTCGGGTAATAAAAAGTCTTCTGTTGTTGCCTCAACATAATCATCACCTATTGTAAAAACTTTGGTAACCAACAATTGATCCATAAATAAAACATCAACGATATAATCGTCTTTCCCCCAGGTTCCTACTTTGTCGGAACCCCAGCCTATGGTAACCGAAAATTCGTTGTCTTGTGGGTAAACAAAAAATAGTTTGGTTATGGATCCTTTTAATAAATGGTTGCTCGTTCTAAAGTTAAAGGTAAGCTCACATGCCCAGTAGTTTACATCTTTTATTAAATTTTTTGCATTCAATTCAACCCAAACATAACGAGTGTAATTAAAATTAAAAACAGAATAGTAAGTGCGATCATGCAATTTTACATTTGCATCAGGGCCTTCATACAATTTGAGGCTTTCCATTTTAAAATATGGCTCCGCTAAATCATTCGCTTTTCCAAAACTTTGTATATAAAATGGTCTTTCAATAATTATTGTCCCATCAATGTGTGCTTGCCATTTATAAATTCCGGGTTTCCAAAATGTTCCTTTATTCTTTGTTCCCCAACCCTCACGAACATAAATAATGTTGTCATCTTGCGATACAATTCGATCACAATTAAGATTACATAATTCATTATTCTCATTGTCAATGCAAACAACTTTTAGGTTAAGATTCCAATCGGCTTCTTTAAACTTTAAATTATAAAAGGAAAATTCGCAGTAAACGTAGGTACATTCCTCTACCTCAAATACTGTTCTGTACTTTTTTTTATTATCGGCCAACCATTCTGTTGAAGCATATATCTTTAAATCAATAGCCTGATATAAAGCTGGGTTTTGACTCATTTTATTTTGTGTTTAATTTTTAAGAAAGCAAGATTAGGGAATTATATCAACAAAAAAAGATGGGTGCAAAAATGTTGCAAAAATTTTGCTCAATTTTATTTTGTAAGTCACAAATAAATTCCTTTATATTTGCGCCTCCTAAAAAAACGTGTTTTATAAGTTTTAACAACTGATAAAACATCTGACTTTAAGGTATGAATTGACTTGATTTTCTTACCAAAGCAAACAATGACAATTTCATAATTACAAATTTCAGAGAGGAAATGAAATACTGGTGAGGTGACTGAGTGGCCGAAAGTAGCAGTTTGCTAAACTGCCGTACGGGAAACTGTACCGAGGGTTCGAATCCCTCCCTCACCGCACCGAGTTTATTTCGGGGTGTAGCGTAGCCCGGTATCGCGCCTGCTTTGGGAGCAGGAGGTCGTAGGTTCGAATCCTGCCACCCCGACTACCCCCTTCGCTTCGGAGGGGGTTTTTTTATGGTCCGGTAGCTCAGTTGGATAGAGCAACAGATTTCTAATCTGTGGGTCAGGGGTTCGAATCCCTTCCGGATCACATTATCTATAAAACCCCAAATTCTCTTGGGGTTTTCTTTTTTAGAGGTACGTTTTGTTTTGTTTGAATTATCTAACAATAGTATAGGAGAGGAGCAAGTTAGGGTAACTTTTGCCCCATGTATAATGCCGCTATAGCATTTAACAGAAAAATTAAGAAAGACGGGAAAGACCTTTTACTAACTTTTGGTATCTCAGGACTATTAATGCATAACGATAAGATTATGTATGATAAGCAAACCAATACCATAGGGAACAGCTCATGGGCGAAGCCATTGTTGGAGAACTGGCCGGAACTGAATTAAAAAATGATGCGAGCTTTAATTATTTCAGCAAAAGACTACTTCGACCGATATCCTGATGGAAAAATTCTTTCCCCCGAAGGCATTGATATTATTGACAAAACAACACATCATCAACCGTTTCACCATCTTAATCATGACAACGGGAAAATTGATACCACATATTATTTGCCAGAAACCGTTGACAAAAGGCTTCCTTCTTTGGAAAGGGTTTTGGATATTCGCGTGGAGGAACACACTATGATTTACCCATTTACTGCCATAGCAAAAAAGCAGGTATTAAATGAGGTGTTTGACAATATGCATTTTGTTATTTTATATCACAAAGACATGGTATCAGTGATGGATGAGGATGAATAGGCTAAATCAAGAAGTATTGGGAGTGCTACTGCCTTTAGAAGTACCTTGGAAGGGATGAATTATACCTTTCATAAAAAGGGTAACTACTTTTACGACGACCAAACCCATTGAACTTGGGATATAACAGGCTATTTCCGCGAAGGAACTTTAAAAAACAAACAGCTGATGATTTTGCCGCACAGTAATCATTTTGCTTATGCCTATTTAGCATTTTTTTCAGATTCTGAGATATAAGGGCAATGATTTTTATATTCAAAAAAAAAACGCTACAAACTATAGTTTGTAGCGTTTTTTTTGAAATTTTTAAAGGATTTAATCCAATTTTATCATTCTAAATACCTTCTTGTTATCGCCTTGGTTAAACGAAACAGTGTAGATGCCGTTTGGTAAATTAGTTCCCAATTCAGCTTCGTTAGCTAACCCACTTAAGGTGGTTGTTTCCATCAAATTACCGGTCATTCCATAAATTGAAATCGTAGCTTCTAAATCGGAGTGGCTTACATAATTTAATTTAAACGAATTGCGGAATGGGTTTGGGGTGCACATTACTTCTAAGTATTGCTCATCCACTACCAAATCAGCCACTTCAAAATCACGTTTGCTGGTAGCACATACATTACCACATACCCCAAGCTTATCGCCTTTGTGATATTGAAAATGACCTGAAATACCACGCAATACTACTGCTAAGGTTTGTGGGGTAGTTTTAGTTGGTTCCAAATGGCAGATGTATACAGCAGCTTTGGTTCCTGAGGTATTTGGTACACGGATGTCTTTTACACAAATAGTTGTAGATTTAGAAATTCCTCCGCTACTAGCAGTTATTGTATAACTTCCTGCTGCAGTAGGTGAAAACACGGTAGTAGAACAACTAGTGCAACTTAAATAGGTCGCAGGACTCCATTTTGTGGCAGAGCCACCATTTATGGCTTTTAATGTATCAATTGCGGTATTGTTAGGGTAGCCAATATATAAATTGGTGTTTACTCCTCCGGTATATGTTCCGCTTGCAGGAGTTACCGAAATTGAATCGAACAATGGTGCACCATAAGTAAGATTATCCATTGCAATATGATCCCCAGTATTACCGCAGCTGAATGTTCCATTTCTAGATACAAAGCTAATTTTAATACTTGTAAGTTTGTTCCAATTCATAGTTACCAAATTGGGAGTTCTAGTTAATGTTTCATTTGTTGTGTAAACAACTGTTGAACCATTTAATCCTTCAATTTTAACAACCATAGTATCGTTCCAGGCTGCAGTAAGATATACCGAATTAAAACTAGTAGTACCAGAACCAGCATACGAAATTTCCCAAGGAAAATCACTCCAACCATTAAAAGCAACATTATTATTAGATATTATACCTCTAAAGTAGCCACTACAACTGTCTGCATTTCCATCTAAGACTTCGGCTGGGGATCCCCAGTTTAGTCCCTTATATGTTCCCCTTAATGTCACATAATTACCTAAATCATCAAAATCAACGGTAACTTGAGCAAAGCTTGTACTAGAAAAAGCTAAAATTCCTAAAATTACTAATGATTTAGCAATTTTTTTTATAAATAATTGTTTTGTAATATTCATAATTTATTTTTGTAAAGATTTCTATTTTAATTTTTTATTTGACGCGATAATAAATAGGTGCAGCTATAATACTTGTCTGTTTTTCAATGGAAAATACATTAAATGCCACCGTTGGAATTTCCACATAACTATTAGAAGGACTACCTGTTGGGCTTGGTCCTACATTAATTCCCGGGTGATTAGTATTCCAAATACTCATTTGTTCAGAATACGTTTTATAATCATTGGTGCCGTCCGCCTTTTTAAGAATAACGGGAAAATCACAAGGTATTGCAACTCGTGTTTCGGTTGAATTTTCAACTTTAGCTACATAGGTACACTGTGCACTTGGATCAAAACAGTTAATTACTTGAATTGTAATTGAATTTTCAAAATTTGGTAAGTTCCAATTCGAGTTTTGAGTAAGATAAATAGATTTTTCTTTCTCCATGGGTTCAGATACATTTGCTTTAATTGCTGAGGAAGCAAAAAGTAAAAGTGTAAACGTAAGAGTGGTCCATACTTTTGTCCACAAAAGATTTTGAGAGTCTTTCTTTTTCATAATTGTTTTTTAAGTTTGTTATTTATTTTTAGGGCAATATTAATTTTTTTTTTAAAAAAATACAATTTATTTATGTCAATGAGGTTGGAAGAATTAATTTATATAAGATAAAAAAAAGCCACCGTAAAACTAAATTTACGACGGCTTTTTATAAGAAATTTACTAAAGGCTTTTAATCCAATTTTATCATTCTAAATACCTTCTTGTTATCGCCTTGGTTAAACAAAACAGTGTAAAATACCGATTGGTAAATTATTTCCCAATTCAGCTTTGTTAGCTAAACCATTTAAGGTTTTTGTTTCCATCAAATTACCGGTCATTCCATAAATTGAAACGGTGGCTTCTAAATCGGATTGGCTTACATACTTTAATTTAAACGTTTTCACCCCAATTTTTCAGTTCTTCTTCACTCCATAAATCGGGAAAGAATATGCGACGTTGGTATTTTGGGTGCATGTATTTTCGCCAGTCACTGCCACCTGTAGCCTCTGCATTTCCAATGTATTTTCCTGCTGCATTATAGTGTGCCAATACCCAACTCACATTTACGGTATAATCATAGTGCCGCATGGCCTTTATTAATTCAGCATCTTTTTTAACATCCTCCGGAAGTTGCTTAAATCTGGTCCACATATTTGTGGTGTTGTAATTTTCCATATTGGTCAAAAACATTGACTTGTAGCGTTTCTCAAATAATTGGATTAGAGTATTTTTTTTGCCGGTGGCGTGGTCTTTTCCGGCAGCTTGCCAATACAAATGTTCAAAGGCATGTTCGTATGGGGTATCGCGGTTTATAGTTGCTCTAAATCTGTAATCAATTAAATTTATTAGTTCAGTAGAGGCAAATTCAATTTGGCGATATTGGGCACTTTGAAATCCACTGGCCGGTGTTAACGTTGTTCTGAATTTATTGTATTGTTCCAAATCCATTCCATCTCCCATAATATCAAAGGAGGTAGCAAGCATATCAAAATAACGGCTTACGCGTCTTAATTTTTCCGTAAAAAATGCTGCTTCAATTTTTTCTGATTCACTTACCTGATCTATTTCCCATAAAATCATTTTAAACAGCAATTCATTAATTTGATGATACATAATAAATACCATCTCATCGGGTTGTGTTGTTCGTTGAATTTGCAGATTTAATAAGGCATCAGGCATTATGTAGTCCCAATAATTCATGGGCTTTGCCCAAACCAAGCCTTCCAAATGTACATTAGGATTTTGGTCTATTGCTTTAAATTTTTCGTCAATGCGATTATAAAGGGATTGCTTTTGCTCTCTCATAAAGGTTTATGTTTTTATTTAATTAGCGTGGTTTAACTTAGTGTGTGCACCCAATTCTTTAAGCGTAGTGATATGTGAAGCCATGGCATCTATAAAAGTGGATTTTAGATTGTATTTAATTCCAAAATCATTTGCTGTTTTTTCTACAATTGGGGCAATTTTAGGATAATGAATATGGCAAATATTTGGAAAAAGATGATGTTCTATCTGAAAATTTAATCCTCCAACATACCAGCCCAATACTTTGTTATTTCTGGCAAAGTCAGATGTGGTATTGAACTGGTGAACATACCAATTGTTTTTTATTTCAGATTCAGGTGTAGGTTGGTCTGCACCTTCTACCACATGAGCCATTTGAAAAACAAAACTTAATATAATACTAGCCACCCAATGCATAATAAAAAACCCTGTTAATATTTGATACCATGTAAAACTTGTTACCCATAATGGTAACCCAATAGCAACTATGAGATAGGCTGATTTCCGTAAAAACATTTTAATAAACTCACCACTAATTTTTACATTTTGTGTTACTAATAATCCTTTTTTATTATAATTTAATAAACGCATAAAATCATTAAATAATAAGACTAAAGTCATTAAACCATAAAAGATGAAGGCATAAATAAACTGGTATTTGTGGTACCACTTTAAAGGTGTATTTTCTGATAATCGAATCGGTCCCTTTTCGTCTATATCTTCATCAAAACCTGAAATATTTGTATAGGTGTGATGCAAGACATTGTGTTGGATTTTCCAATTAACGATATTGCTACCCAATAAATAGATGGTCCCTGATAACATATCATTAACCCAAGGTTTTTTTGAATAGGAACCATGACAGGCATCATGCATAACGCCCATTCCTACTCCGGCAATTCCAATTCCCATGATGATAACCAAAATTAGGGCCATAGTTAAAGAAACCGGGGTGGTAACCAATACTATGAAAGGTACCACATAAATGGCTATTAAAACAATCGTTTTAATGACCATTGCCGCATTGGCATTTGTCGATATTTTATTGGTTTTAAAATATTCATTCACATTTTTTCTTAGAGCCATAGCAAAATCTTTGTCCTCTGTTTTGCTATTTGTAAACTTAATTGTTTCCATGTTTTTTGTTTGTTTTTTTTGTTAAAGGGTTCCTCTTCTTGCTTGTTCCGCTTCTATGCTTTCAAACAAGGCCTGAAAGTTACCTTTTCCAAATGACTTAGCACCCTTTCTTTGAATTATTTCGAAAAATAAAGTCGGGCGATCTTCTACAGGTTTGGTAAATATTTGCAATAAATATCCCTCCTCATCCCTATCTACCATGATTCCCCATTTTTTCAATTCATTCAAATCTTCTTCAATTATTCCTACTCTGTCTAGAACACTATCGTAATATGTTCCGGGAACATATAAAAATTCAACACCGCGTTTGCGCATTTCTGAAATGGTGAAAACAATGTCATCTGTTGCCACTGCTATGTGCTGACACCCTGGACCTCTATGAAAATCCAAATACTCTTCAATTTGAGATTTCTTTTTACCTGCCGCAGGTTCATTAATAGGAAATTTAATATACCCATTTCCATTGCTCATTACCTTACTCATTAGGGCGGTGTAATCTGTAGAAATATCTTTATCATCAAAGGTTACCAAGTTGGCAAAACCCATTACTGAACCATAAAAATTGGCCCATTTATTCATATTTCCCAATTCCACATTTCCCACCATGTGGTCAATGTATTTTAAGCCTGTTGAAATGGGTTTGTATTCCGTTTCCAGTTTTTCATAGCCTGGCAAAAACACACCATGATAGTTTTTTCGTTCAATAAAAATATGAACAGTATCACCATAAGTATGAATACCTGATCGGCGAATGGTTCCGTCTTTATCTTCGATAGTTTCGGGCTGAATATAGGGGACAGCTCCTCTTGAAACTGTTTGCTCAAAGGCATCATAGGCATCATTTACCCAAAGGGCTATCACTTTTACACCGTCGCCATGTTTTGTTAAATGCTTTGAAATTTCACTTTCCGGTTCAAAAGGGGTCGTTAAAACCAACCGAATTTTGCCTTGTTGTAAAACGTAGGAGGTTTTATCCCTGATTCCAGTTTCTAGTCCGGCATAGGCCAAATCCTGAAATCCAAATGCTGTTTTGTAATAATGGGCTGCTTGCTTGGCATTGCCAACATAAAGTTCTACATAATCGGTGCCGTTTATTGGCAAAAAATCTTTGGCTTCTGAAAATATTTTCTCTGATTCAGAGTATTGAAAATTTTTAACTGAGGTTAAATCGTGTGTGCTCATTTTAAATTTTTAAAATTGTTCTTCCTTTTATTTTTCATTTTACAAATCATAGTGCCATGACTTGTAGTAATCTTTAATTTCAATGTTTAACGCTTCTTTGGTTATTTTTACTGGGTTAAACGGGTCAATCATCACAGCCAGTTCGTTGGTTTCTTTTTTACCAATGCTGCGCTCAATGGCTCCCGGATGTGGCCCATGGGTTAATCCTCCCGGGTGAAGTGTAATTTGACCTTGCTTAATATCGTTACGGCTCATAAAATCGCCGGCCACATAATACAAAAGTTCGTCGCTATCAATATTACTGTGGTGGTATGGTGCTGGAACGGCCTGTGGATGGTAATCGTACATCCTTGGCACAAAGGAACAAATTACAAAGTTATTTCCCTGAAACTGCTGATGAATAGGAGGTGGCATATGTATTCTGCCGGTAATTGGTTCAAAATTATGAATGGAGATTCCGTAAGGATACGAACACCCGTCATAACCTACCAAATCAAATGGGTGGGTTTCATAAATGTAAGGATAAATTAAACCTCGTTTTTTAATGTTTATCAAAAACTCTCCCTTTTCATCATGGGTTTCCATGTCGTATGGTAGTTTTAAATCCCTTTCACAAAATGGAGAATGTTCCAAAAATTGGCCGTATTGGTTTCTATATTTGGATGGTGTTTCAATAGCGCTGAAGGATTCAATAAATAATAATTTATTTTCTTCGGTATCAAATTCCATTTGGTAGGTGGTACCTCTTGGAATTATAAGGTAATCGCCATATTCAAAATCAATTTTGCCATACATGGTTCTCAATTTTCCAGAACCTTTATGTATAAAAATCATTTCATCGGCATCGGCATTTTTAAAGAAATAATCGGTCACGCTTTTTCGCGGAGCGGCAATACCAATGTGCATGTCATCATTAACAAATAATACTTTGCGGCTTTTGATATAATCATCTTCGGGCGTGGCTTCAAAACCTAAATAACTTCGGTTTTGTAAATTATCCTCAATGGCTACTTCCGGCCTAATACTGTATGGCTGGCCTTTTTCTTTAACAATTGTTGGAGGATAAAGGTGGTACAATAACGATGACACTCCTGCAAAACCTTCGGTTCCGAATAATTCTTCATGATACAAATTTCCGTTTGGCTGACGGAATACAACGTGGCGTTTGTTGGGTATTTTTCCTACCTGGCGATATATTGGCATAAAATTTAAAGTTAATTTTTTATAATAATGTGGTTGGGCAAACGTAATCTGTGGTTGGTACTTGGGTTTTGGATATGGCAGCAAAACCACCTCTTACTTCTGTAAAATTTTCCCACCCATTTTGTTTAAGAATTGACGCAACAATCATACTGCGATAACCTCCTGCACAGTGCACTATGAATGGAGTTTCCTTAGGTATTTGTGCTAAATTTTTTGTTAATTGATTAGCCGGAATATTAATGGCATCCACTACATGTTCCGATTTAAATTCGCTTTTCTTGCGCACATCAATAACCATTGGTTTTGCAGCATATTGCTTTTCAAATTCTTCAACACTAATTCTATGAATGGTTTCCATTGGTTTTTCTGCTTTTTTCCATGCATCAAAACCACCTTTTAAATATCCTACAACCCCATCATAACCTACCCGTGCAAGGCGGGTAATGGCTTCCTCTTCCCTTCCTTCTTCTGTAATCAAAAGCATTTTCTGATTAATATCACTTATCATTTCACCAACCCACTGTGCAAAACTTCCATCCAAACCAATGTTTACGCTATGAGGAATAAATCCTTTTGAAAAATCTTCCGCATTTCGGGTATCCAAAATCATAACATTCCGTTCGTGATTTAAAATTTCAAATTCATAAACATTTAAAGGTTGAAGCCCTCTTTTAATCACATCATCAAAACTTTCATACCCTTTAATATTTAACAATACATTGCTTGGGAAATATCCGGGAGGTGGAGCTAATCCATCTAATAAAACCTTTATAAATTCGTCCTTCGTTAATTCAGGATTCAAGGCATAATTCACCTGTTTTTGGTGGCCCAATGTATCCGTTGTTTCCTTACTCATGTTTTTGCCGCAAGCACTTCCTGCGCCATGGTTTGGGTAAACAATAAGGTCATCACTCAATGGCATTATTTTATTACGAAGCGAATCGAAAAGCATTCCTGCCAGTTTTTCTTCCGTCAATTCAGCAATTACATGCTGCGCTAAATCGGGACGTCCTACATCACCAATAAATAAAGTGTCTCCTGAAATAATTCCGTGTTCTTTGCCATTTTCATCAATTAATAAATAGGTAGTACTTTCTAAAGTATGACCCGGAGTATGGATGGCTTTTACTGAATATTTTCCAACATGAAACACCTGATTATCTTCGGCAACTATGGCATCAAATCCCGGTTGGGCAGTAGGGCCATAGATAATTTGTGCGCCTGTTTTTTTGGCTAAATCAATGTGTCCACTAACAAAATCGGCATGAAAATGAGTTTCAAAAACGTACTTTATTTTGGCATTGTCTTTTGCGGCTCGGTCAATGTAAGGTTGAACTTCTCTCAATGGGTCAACGATTGCGGCTTCGCCATTACTTTCTATATAGTAAGCAGCGTGAGCTAAACATCCTGTATAAATTTGTTCTACTTTCATGAAAAATTTTGTTTTTGCAAATGTATAAGATTTTCCAATAAAAGAATATAAAGACCTTTTAATCTTTATATAATACTGACCAAAATCATCTTTTTAAAATGGTTATTAAAGGGTGTTAAATTTTCTTAAGTGCGGTAAACCGGAAGTTCATTAAAAGCTTCGGCATCCTTCTCATTTAGCAAAAAATCTTTTACAGCCACAAGCATGGCTTTATTGGAGGTAAAGAGTTCGCGATTAAAATTAATAGCCGTTGTAAAATCTAAATCTTCAATGGGTTTTACAAGTGCCGACTTATATAAATTATCTAAAGCTGATGAATAATTATGCTCTATTTCGTTAAAAACGCTTTCCAGTTTTTGGTAAGATGCTGTATCTTTAGATATCATAAAACCATTCAATTTTTGATACAATTGTTCTGTTTCCTTTTTATGCTCTACAAAAAAATCAAACTTTATGTCCTTTGATGATCGGCTTAAATTAGTAATGTTGCTTTGTATATCCTTTATACTTTTAACCGAATGCATGGAACTGCGAACTGCCGATACCAATTGGTTTATCTGAATCGTTTGCTCCCCCTGAACTTTAGGGGTAAGGTTACTATAAAATACTTGCAACTCACCCTGCATATGCTTTAAAAATTCATACTTTTCTTCGGGAGTTTTGGCATAATAATCACGCTTTTTATTAAGTTTCTTATAGGTTTCATCGTTTCTCATTTCCTTGGCTTCTATCTCAAAGGAAGCTAAATTATAAGTCATAGAATTATGAATAAAATAGGCCGCTTCTTTCCTTAATAAGTCAATGGCAGATTCGGGTTCATTTATAGTGGCATGGCCAATAAATCCTGCATTTAGGGTATAGCTATCTTTATAAAATTGTTTAAACAATCGTTCAAAAAAATTAAGAAAAGGCAGAAACAGTATAATTCCTAAAAAGTTATTAAAGGTAGAAAAGGTTACTAACCCAATCAATGGATCTTTTATGCCTAATACATTGGTAATTAAAAAAAGAATGGGGTTTATAAAAACAAACGCCACAACGGTTAAAAGTACATTGAAAATAAAATTGCCTGCTGCCACTTGTTTTTTTGTAGCATTTCCACCGATGGCACCAATCACTATTTTAATGGTGGTTCCTGTTTCCGAACCCAGCACAATGGCTGCCGCTGCTAAAAAACCAATTGAATTGGAATGCAAAGCACTTAGTGCCAGGGCCATGGTTACTGAACTTGACTGAACAATAAGGGTTATTACAAAACCAATGAATAAAAAAGCAATAACCGGAAGTGATTCATACTTTGCAAAATCAAACGTTTGTGCTTCCATGGCAGTTTTCATAAAGGAGAGCCCTATAAAAAGGAGGCCAAAGCCCAAAAGAAAGTATGAAATATACTTATAAACCTTGCGACTGCCAACCATAAACAACAAAAAACCACCAACACAAATAGCAGGATATGCCATTATTTCAATAGTAACTTTAAATCCTAGGGTGGCTACTATCCAGCTATCAATAGTGGTTCCCAAATTGGCACCAAGTATAATAGCCAAAGCATTTTTCATGGTAAATATGCCGGCACCTACAAATGCCAATACCATAAGCGAAACCATTGAACTGCTTTGAAGCACCCCGGTAACAATAGCCCCACCAGCCACAGCGCCCAAGTTGTTTTTAGTAATTCGCTGTAAAAAGAGTTTGAAATTTCGACCTGAAAGATTTTTTAACGATTCCTCTATCAAGTACATAGCAAAAAGAAACATGCCAATACCTGCCAAAAGTCTTAATATGGGAAAAAAAATTTCCATGTGTGGAATTGGCAGCTAAGTTAGTTACAAATTTTTTATGCTTGCTTCAGGTTGATTAGAATCATGTTTCATTGCTAATCTGGCTTTTGGTGCATATATTGAATTACTCTTCAATCCAAAAATTAACCTTATAAAAATCGTTAGTAACATACATATTACCGCTCCGGTTTTTATTTTCAGGGTCGGTACAATACCAGTTTTGCAACTCTTTTTCAATATAACCTGCCAATTGATTTCCCCCATTACCGGTTATTCCTTCAAAACTAACTATCCCATTTTTAACCGAAAATCTGAGTTCATGTTTTCCACCCTTGGTAATGGTTTGTTTTAGTAAAATAGCCTTAAGGCCATCGGATATGTTTTTTTCAAAATCACAGGGCAATGTTTCAACCGTTGCATAAATGGGTTCATCATGATCGGGGGATATGGCCATAGGTTGATTGTCGGCTTTGTATTCTGTCTTTTTAATAACCTTGCCTTTCACATTGTACTCCACCCAAATATGGCGGCGAATCCACTCCGTGTTGTTGGTATAGTATTTTTCAGTCCTTAATTTTCCATTTGGCCAATAGAGGTATTGCGAATAAAATTTGTTTTTCCCTATGGTTTTATAATATTCCTTAGTCAACAATGTTCCATCTTCGTTATAGTAGCTTTGGGTATCCTTGTGCCGGTTATAATATAAATTTTTATTGCTGTACCAAGCTTTATCAAATGTGTCATTTAGCCCATGGCGATAATATGTAATGCCGGCTAAGTTTCCATTGGGCCAATAATACAGGCTTTTACCATGTCTCAAAGCTTTAAAAAAATAAAAATAGCCGGTTATGTTTTTATTGTTTGAGCTAAAGGTATCGGCCAGTTCCTCAATGCTTGATAGCTGCATGTTTGGATGATAGATCGCAATCTTTGGGCTGATAATGCAATAATTTTTGCTATAAAAACTGGTAATAAATACGTCCCTTTCAAAAACACTTACCAAATTACCTTCGCCCAAATCCGGCTGTATTTCAATTCGCTTATAACCTTCCCCTCCTTGACCTTCTTTTGATAAATCAAATAAAAATTCTCTGTAGGTATGCTGAACCGAAGTTACTGTAACATTGTAATTTCTAGTGGGTTCTACAGGATGGCAATATTCTTGATGATGCGCAGTTACTAACCTTTTACCGCTATGGCAGGATATAAGCAGGAGGGGTAAAACTATAGCTAAAAAGACTTTCAAAATGTGATTGCAAATATAGAGATTGATTTATCTCCGATTAGATAGCATTATCTAAAGGTATGTTCCTATTTATTTCGCTAGTCGTTTTTAAGTATTCAAAAAAGTAAGTCTTTTTTGCAAAAATCCACTAAACTATTTTATTTCGGTAAAGGGGAAATGAAATGGTATTAATACTTCCGCTATTTGGGTAGCCCCTACGGGGCATAAATTAGATTCAAATAATCTTCTACAAACAGTTAGCCGCTATGCGGCATTTCATTTTAAAAAAATCTTCAATTTAATTCCCTTTAGGGCTGAGAGCACAATTACCATAAGGTATTAAAAAGCAATTGTAAAAATTATCAACCCAATGCCCTGTAAGGGCTACCTATTTGTAGAAAAAGCAATTTGTGTTTTTTTGCCCCGTAGGGGCTACCCAATTTATAATTTGTCCCTGTCCACCGTTTCCAGCCGTTTCATGTATTCCGTTTCTCAATCCGCAAAATCAAATTCTTTAGTATTTTTGAATCATTAAAGGTTTAAAAAAATGTGCTACTCCACCAGTATTCAAAAAGAACAACAGGATATTCAAAAGCATTTTAACCGGCAGTTTAAAGCCGGGTTGGAGTTTCATCCCAC
Source organism: Chitinophaga pinensis (assembly GCA_945897885.1). Lineage (GTDB taxonomy): Bacteria > Bacteroidota > Bacteroidia > NS11-12g > UBA9320 > JABWCE01. The sequence goes on along the minus strand of CAMDGU010000017.1, from coordinate 26,263 downwards.
AGCGGTTAACCTTGGCTTTAGTCATAATTTTACGCCTATTATTCCGGTGGACGACAGTGATTTTATAACCCTGGCACAATGGGGACTCGTTCCGTTTTGGGCCAAGGACACCTCGTTTCAAAAAAACACCCTGAATGCTAAAATTGAAACCATTACCGAATTGTCTTCCTTTAAAAATTATGTAAAAAACCGTTGCCTAATTATTGCCGACGGGTTTTATGAATGGAAATGGCTGGATGAAAAAGGCAAGCAAAAGGAAAAGTACTTTATCACCCTGCCCAATCAGGAACTGTTTGCCTTTGCGGGTGTATACAGCGATTACACCAACAAACAAACCGGCGAAACTTACCGCACCTACAGCATGGTAACCACCGCAGCCAATGACCTGATGGCCGAAATACACAATACCAAAAAGCGGATGCCGGTAATACTGCCGCCCGATTACGAAAGCCATTGGCTAAACCTGGGTGCAATAGAGGATTTTAAAGCGATACCGATTGACCTGGTGGCTACTATGCAATAGGTGAATAATTTTAAAACTATTTAGAAAAATATTAGCACAAAGATGATAGTTCCCTTAATGACAGTTCAGGAAATTCACAAAGAGGTTTATGAAGATATAAAGAATCTCTGCACTCGCTTGCCTGTCCGCAGTCGCTTCGCCTCTGGCGAGTGACAAACCAAATGGCCTTTGGCCTCTATAAAACCCTTTTGACCAGAGGACGCTAATAAAGTCACTCGCCAGAGGCAGAGCGACAGCAGATCGTCCCTTCGATATCAACATTATACCACCCCAGCCTCTTTCACCTCCTTATCCATCGTTTCCCTATCCACCGTAGTTAGCCGTTTCATATACTCCACTTCTATACTTACAAAATCATATTCTTCCACCACTTTACCCTTTAGCTCATAGCAGCCCAGCCCGGTAAAGGGGTATTGTTTGGCACTTGGTGGAAAATGAACGGTATCAATCCACCGCCCTTCCGTATCTAAAAAATAAGCAATACAATTGGGTATGCTTTTTTATTGAAAACAAGCTAACTTTGTTTTATGAAACATTATCAATTTAATGCTCAAATTGAACGTGATAGAGATAGCGGAATGTATGTAGCCTATGTTCCGTCATTACCCGGAGCCCATACTCAGGCTAAAAGTTTAGACGACCTAAATATTAATCTAAAAGAAGTCATTGAACTTTGTTTAGAAGAATTAAGCGATGAGGAATTAGCTAATTTACCGGAATTTGTAGGTATGCAACAGGTAATGATTGATATATGAGTAAATTACCTGTCATTAATGCCAAAACATTTGAAAAAATATTATTAGAACTTGGCTTTAAAATTGTCAGACATTAAGGTAGCCATATATTTTACAGGCATGCTGATGGCAGATACACAACCCTTCCGCATCATGGAAAAGTTGACTTGAGCAGACCACTTATTCGAGAAATTTTAAAACAAATTGAAGTGTCTCCTGAAGAATATTTAAAATTGATTCAGCAAAATTAAACCATATCAGAAGTAATCGTTTCTCTGTCCACCGTAGCCAAGCGTTTCATATACTCCACCTCTATACTTACAAAATCATACTCTTCCACTACTTTGCCTTTTAGCTCATAACAGCCCGGCCCGGTAAAGGGGTAGGCTTTGGCACTTGGCGGAAAATGTACCGTATCAATCCACCTACCTTCGGTATCTATAAAGGTGCCAAAATACATGCGGTCGCCTTTGCTGGTTCGGGTGTATTTTACGGTAATCAAATAGCCCACTATCATTACTCTTTTATGTAGATACGTTTTTAAATCGGCAGCCGTAAGCAGGCAAGGCATTGTATCTTTTAATAATTCAAACGGCGAACACAAGGAAAATCCCAGTAATTCAATTTCATCAAAGGCCTCATCCACTTTGGAGTCAATAAGCGTGGGGAGTTTCCAGGTTTTTACTTCGGTTTCAAACAGTTGTTTGGTGGGCTTTTGAGTTTTTACAGGTTGCAGCATGGCGTGTATTTCCCATAGCAGTTCCTTTTTATTGCGGCCGGTAAACTGAAATGCTTTAGCTCGTATAAGCAGCCGCATTTGCTCAATGGACAGCGGCACCCGTTTGGCAAAATCATACATATCGCGAAACGGTCCGTTTTGCTGCCGTTCTTCCACTATTTGCACAATGTTTTGGTGTTGCAATTCGCCAATCATACACAGCCCAAGATAAATGGTGTTGCCCTGTATGGTGCAAAGCGCACTGCTATTGTTCAGGCAGGGTGCTACAATAGTGGCCCCGTGCATACGGGCTTCGTGGATGTAGAGTTCCTGCCGGTAAAACCCGCCGCCATTATTAAGCGTGGCTACCAAATACTCCAGCGGATAATAGGCTTTAAGAAAAAGAGCCTGATAACTCTCCACCGCATAACTGGCCGAGTGGCCTTTGGAAAACGCGAAATTGGCAAAGGTTTCAATCTGTGTCCAAATGTCGGCCACCTGTTTCATGTCGTAGCCTTTGGTGCGGCAGTTATCAAAAAAATTCTCTTTTATTACCTTAAATTCTACCCGGTCTTTAAATTTCCACGACATGCCCCGCCTTAGTACATCAGCTTCGGCCAATGTGAGGCCGGCAAAATAATGGGCTATTTTCAGCACATCTTCCTGATACACCATTACGCCGTAGGTTTCTTTTAATAAATCATACAAAGCAGGCATGGCCGCTCTGGCTTTTTCCCGAAGGGTTTCATCGCGGTAGCGTATAATGTACTCCCGCATCATACCGCTTTTGGCCACACCCGGCCGTATAATAGAACTGGCTGCCACCAATCGCAGATAATCATCGGCCTGCAACTTGGCTAGCAACATCCGCATGGCGGGTGATTCCACATAAAAACACCCAATGGTATTGCCCACTCGCAGCAGTTTTTTTACTGCCTCATCTTTTTTAAACGCAGCCACATTATGGATGTCCAAGTCAACGCCTTTATTTTCTTTAACGATTGAGATACAATCCTTAATTTTTCCCAAACCCCGCTGGCTAAGAATATCAAATTTATACAAGCCCACATCCTCAGCTTCTACCATACTGAACTGTGTGGTAGGGTGGCCTTTGGGCATCATACTGGTGGCGGTATAGCAGGTAATGGGATTTTCGGAAATGATGATACCACAGGAATGCACCGTTAAATGGCTGGGGAAGCCTTTAATTAAATGGCTGTACTGTATCACCAGTTTCCCAATGTCGTCCACTTTGGGGTTGGGGTATTTAGCCGCTAGTTGCAACCGGTCAATTTCGCCGGGCGGCAACCCAAACACTTTTCCCAATTCCCTGATGACCGCATCATGCTGAAAGGTATTGTAAGCCCCCAACAAGGCCACATTATTATTTCGGTTAAAGGTTTTAAAAATATAATTGGTAATATCATCCCGGTCCGTCCACGAAAAATCCATATCAAAATCAGGAGCATTTTGCCGGTAAATATTTATAAACCGTTCAAAATACAAATCCAGTTCAATGGGGTCAACATCCGTAATTCGTAACAAATAAGCCAAAATGCTATTGGCTCCGCTACCGCGGCCCACATAGTAATAGCCTTGGCGTTGGGCATAGTTCACAATATCCCAATTTATCAAAAAATAGGAAGAGAAATTGAGTTGGGAAATAACGTCCAACTCTTTGTCTATGCGTTGCAAAATTTCGGGAGTAGGGTTGGGGTACCGGTAATGTAACCCTTTTAAACACTCGCTTCGCAACAGGTTGACATCATCGGCAATGCTGCCCGTGTAATGCTTTAAATTTTTATTGGCCAGTTTGCCGTATTCAAATTTTATGGAGCAATCGTTTATAAGCCGTTCGGTATTGGCTATGATAGTGGGGTAGCCGGCAAATGCAGCATAGAGTTCCGCTTTAGGGAGCATCACCTCGGTTCCTTTGGCTTGCTGTTCCAATGGCAGTTTGCTCAATATCGTATTGGTATCAATAGCCCGCAACAAACGGTGGGCATTGAAGCGGCTTTTACCGGTAAAAGTTACCGTGTGAAGGACTACCAACTTATTAGCCTGATGTTTTGCCGATAAAAAAGGCAATGTGGCCAGGTCAGCTATCGAAACACCGATAAATTCATTATCTCTTAGCTTCCAGTTTTTGTAAGCATTGAGCGGATAAATGATAAAGGCATTATTAAATTCGGGGGCAATAGCATCAAAATTTTCACCACTGTGTAAATGGGTAGAAAGGTGTTCGTTCAGTTCCTGAAGCCCTTCGTTATTTCTGGCAATTCCTATGTACTGTTGTTGGGCATTGTTTCTGAAATCTATACCAACAATGGGTTTTATTTTATCTTTATACTCTTCGGTTTGGGATAAACGAATAGCATCCAAACAAGCCGAGGTATTATTAATATCGGTTAGTACAAAGGCATCATACCCGTTTTTTTGTACCTCAAGTATCAGACCTTCTATTGAAAAAGTGCCGTAGCAAAAGCTGTAATATGTGTGGCAGTTGAGGAGCAATGGTTAATGGTGAATTATGACTGGTGAATTAAATTACTCGTGCGTAAGCCGTCCCCCTTATAAAGGGGGGAGGGGGATGCGTTTCCTATTATAAGTATTTTTAAATTTCAAATTCCTAAAAATAATCCCCCTACCCCCTTCGCCACCACACATCCAATCGCACAAGGGGGACAGCGGCTTCGACCAACTTTTGTCCGTTATTTTCAATTTTCTTTCATTTTCAAATCTCCAAATTTCCAAATCGTCTCATTTCTTCCCCCCATTAAACGGATTAAAATCATGTGGCTCAAAATCCATACCTGCGGCACGGCTCACGGAGTTTTTGCCATAGCGTTTCCGTATTTTATCCATGGCCTGATACAAGTTTATCTGTTCTATGGTTTCTTCAAACAAACTGTATTGGTGGCCGCCTTGCACCAAATGGCTAAACCGGATTCCGATTAGGCGAATCAGCATTCGTTTTTGGTAAAGCTTGTCAAACAATGTGTTTACCTTTTCTATCAGCACATGATCGAGAGCCGTATAGGCAATGCGGGCTTGCATGGTATAGGTATTAAAATCGGAGTAGCGGATTTTTACTGTTAGACAAGCTGTCAGTTTGTCTTCGCTCCGCAATTGAAACGCCAGTTTCTCTGTCATGCCAATCAGCAAATTTTTTAAAGCTTTTACATCAATGGTATCTTTGTCAAAGGTGCGTTCGGTACTAATAGACTTGCGCTCTGAGTAAGGCACCACCGGCGAATTATCAATCCCATTGGCTTTGCGCCAGATTACCGTTCCGTTTTCGCCCAATACCTGTTGCATCAGCTCCATAGGCATTTCCTGTAAGGTGTGTATCCAGGCTATTCCCATTCCCCGTAGCAGCTGATAGGTTTTATCACCCACCATGGGGATTTTGCGAATAGATAAAGGCGCTAAAAATCCTTTTTCGGTGCCAAACGGGATTTCCTTTTGCCCGTTGGGTTTGGCTTCGCCGGTGCCTACTTTCGATACGGTTTTGTTGGTGGATAGGGCAAACGAAATAGGCAATCCTGTATTCCTCGTAATTTTTTGCCTCAGTTCGGTGGCCAGTTTGTAGCACCCAAAAAACTTGTCCATTCCGGTAAGGTCTATATAAAATTCATCAATGGAAGGTTTTTCATAAAGTGGCACATCCTCGCTTATTATTTCGGTAATAATGTCGGAATACTTGCTGTATTCGCCGTGGTCGCCTCTCACAATAATGGCTTCGGGGCACAGTTGCCTCGCCATTTTCATAGGCATGGCGGAGTGAATGCCAAAGCTTCGGGCCTCATAACTGCACGATGCCACCACACCCCGGTCGCTGGTGCCGCCTACCAACACAGGCTTACCCACCAATGCAGGATTGGTTAATCTTTCTACCGATACGAAGAAAGAGTCGAGGTCAATATGGACGATGTTGCGGTTCATGGCACATTTAAATAATTGGAACGCAGATGATGCATATGGTTATAATGAGATGAGCGATTGCATAAACAATATTAAAATTGAACCACATAGGAGCATAGAAACATAGAAAACCACATAGGCAATTCCCTATGTGAATCCTTACTTAACTATTTGTCTAAGTGGTTCAATTGAAATTTTCCCTGCTCTCAATCTGTTTCCCATTTTTTTCTTATCGGTTGGTGTCTCTACCAACCGAAATATAGCTAACCGATAATTTTTCGTTTGTTTTGTTATTTAAAATAACATAATTTTGTTATCAATTATAACAATAAAATAAATGGCAAACCAGTTTTTTTTTAACAATAATTTAAAGTTCCTGAGAACCAGACTAAAACAAAGTCAACAACAACTTTCCGACAATTTGGGAATAAAACGAACCCAACTGGCCAGTTACGAATTGGGCAATACCACCCCGCCCATAGAGCCACTAATGAAAATGGCAGAATTTTTTAAATTTACCATTGATACCCTGCTCACCGTTGACTTATCAAAGCTGGGCGAACTGCACCTGCGGCAGCTGGAGGCCGGTGAGGATGTATACATATCAGGCGGCAGGCTGCGGGTGCTGGCCACTACGGTAAACAGTGAGAATAAAGAAAATATTGAATTGGTTCCCATTAAAGCGCGGGCTGGATACACGGCAGGTTATAATGACCCGCAGTATATCCAAAAGCTACCTGTTTTTCAGTTGCCGTTTTTATCGGATGACCGCAAGTACAGGGCTTTTCAAATAGAGGGAGATTCCATGCTGCCCATCAAATCGGGTTCGTATGTGATTGGTGAGTTTGTGCAGGACTGGGATGGCGTGAAAGATGGTGATGCCTGTATTGTACTTACTGAAAACGACGGAGCTGTATTTAAAATTATTTATAACCAGATACGCAAAAAACAAAACCTGCTTTTAAAATCGCTCAATCCTTTGTTTGCCCCTTATGAAGTAAAAATAGGGGAGGTAAAAGAAATCTGGAAATTCAAATATTATTTTACCAATGAAATGCCCGATGAGCTTAGTACGAATGAACTGGTGCTTTATAAACTTACAGGGATTGATGAAAAATTGGGGCGGATGAAATAATTTCAGATGCTCCGTAGGAGCTACCCATAAAAAATTTGGTGGCAATTGGGTAGCCCCTTCGGGGCAAAAAAATAAATACAAATTCAATTGTTACAAACAGGTAGCTCCTAAGGAGCAGAACTAAAAGATTGTTAAAATTGAAATTATTGAATTACCCGAAACGTTAGATTAATCCTTGGCTCTGTAATTTTTGAAGTTTTAGGAATGGCATGCTTCCAAAAATGTTGCGTTTGGCCTTGCATTACAAGTAAACTTCCATCCGTAAGCTCCAGACTGTGTCTTAAACTTTTGTTGTTGTTATGCTGCAATTTAAAAATGCGGGTGGCCCCAAAACTTACCGAAACGATTAGAGGGTTTAATCCCAATTCTTTTTCATCATCGCTGTGCCAGCCCATGCTATCCTTACCTGTTCTATAAAGATTGAGCAGTACGGTAGTGAAATCAACTTGTGCCACCGTTTCTATTTTCTTTTTTATTTCCAAAAGTTCGGGCAGCCAGGCAGTCGGTTTCATAGTAATGCCTGAATAGGTGTAGGGTTTATCAGCATTGCCATATAAGGCCGTAAGCCTTGGAACATCGTGTGTTTTTCCAAAGAGTTTTATTTTATCCTGCTGCCATTCTATGTTTTGAAGCAAGGCATTATAAAATACTTTACTTTCTTCCTTGGTAAAAAAATCCGGCAGATAAAAAACTTCCCCGTCTTTGGGCAACAGGTTTTGATATTTATTTTCAGATATTTGAATCATGTTTTTCAATTGCGAAATTAAGATATTGCAGGGAGGTTCTCAGAGTTTACACCAAGGGTTACTGGCAAAAATAACTCTGTGAACCTCTGTGACTTCTCTGTGCAGCTCTGCGTAGCCCTTTATGTGAGACCAAGAAAACAAAAAATATTAACCCATAACAAAAGAGTACTTTTACCCGAATTAATAGAATATGTGTTTTTCAGCAACAGCAAGTTTTACGGCAAGTGTAGCCCTTTCTACGGTAGGGGTAATTACTTTAAAAAAAGCAGATTCCTCCTCCCAATTTATGTTTGCAGGTATTCCATTAATTTTTGGAATACAACAATTTTGTGAAGGTATGCTATGGCTGGCTCTCAGCAATCCTGAATATGCCCATCTTAAATCGTTTTTTGTATATGTATTTATAACCTTTGCCCAGGTCATTTGGCCTTTTTGGGTGCCATTATCCATTTTATTAATGGAAAAGAAAAATACAAGACGAAAGCTGCTCTATGTGTTTGGTGCAATGGGCATTTTAGTTTCTATTTATTTAGGCTATTGTTTAGCCAATTATCCTGTAAACGCTCAAATAAGAGAACACCATATTGATTATACCCTTAATTACCCTTCAGGTCTTGCAAGTATTGGAGTGGCCATGTATTTATTGGCTATTATTTTCACACCTTTTTTCTCCAGTATTAACCGAATGTGGGTGGTTAGCACGGTTACGCTTATTTCCTTTTTGGCTGCCAAATTAATTTATTCACAGTTTGTAATTTCCGTTTGGTGTTTTTTTGCAGCTTTGATAAGTGTGGTGGTGTGGTATATGATGGTTCACTTAAATGATTATCACCGTTTTCATAAATTAAAAATCCGTTTTTAATGCTTTCCCCCAAGTTAAACGACATAAAAAAAGAGTTAAATTTTTTACTGCCTGAGCAATTGGCCGAATTATGTTTGCGGCTATCGCGCTATAAACGGGAAAATAAAGAATTGCTGAGTTACCTTCTTTTTGAAGCCCATGATGAAGCTGCTTTTGTTGAAAAAGTAAAAGAAACGATAGACGAACAATTTGAAACCATGCCCAAAGGCAATCTGTATATCGTTAAAAAATCGCTGCGCAAAATTTTAAAGTCGGTTACTAAATACATCAAATTTTCAGGGATAAAACAAACAGAGGTGGAACTGTTAATTTACTTTAGCCTGAAAATGAAAACCGCAGGATATGCCAATACCAGCAATACCTTGCTCACTAATCTATATGACCAACAACTAATAAAAATTAATAAAGCTATCGAAAAACTGCACGAAGATTTGCAGTTTGATTATCAGAAGGAAGTGGAGGAGTTGATATAATTTAACTAGTACTATCACGTTTATAAAATTATGAAAAACAGTTTAATATTAGCAATTCTTACACTTCTCAATTTTAATTCATTGGGTCAAAAGTTCATTCTAGAAAACTTTGACACCAAACAATCTATAAAAGGATGGAAAATAAAAAATAATGGAGTGATGGTTCACACCAATCATTTTTCCTGGAATGGTAAAACCTTTTATAAAAACACAAAGGATTCATTTTTCATTTTCTATGATACTACATTTAACTGGAATTACGGATTTAATTTATCAAAGACTTTTAAAGCAATTCCTTCAAATGACATTCATTTTAGGTTCTCTTTTTTCTCAAATGACAGTTTAGGTGATTACTTCACTTACAGCTATAATCTGTTTGATAAAAATAAAAAATCAATTCACTATTTTATTGCCCCAATTTATTGTTATAAAGATGCCACAAATATTATAGGATCATCTGATCAATTGCCAGATAAAAATGACACCTTATGGCAGAAGGTGGATAGCATGACAATAACATTCCATTACAATCCTATGCATCCTTATGATTCATTTAATAAGATGGCAGTAATTGATGAGATTTTTTTAAGTGGGGTTTATGCTTCAACTAACCAAATTTCAAAATCTACATTTGAAGTATATCCTAACCCTGCTTCTGATATTTTAAAATTTAAGTATGAATCATTTTTAAAACCTAAGAAAATTCAGTTGTTTGATTATACAGGAAGGCTTGTAATGGCTAATATAGGGGAGGATGAATTAAATGTAGAAAGTCTTAAATCAGGATTGTATTTTGTAACTATGTTTTTTGATAATGGCACGCAAGCTACCCAAAAGGTTGAAATAAAGTAAACAAAATGCCAATAACCAAAAGAGCCGCGATATTCACTATCGCGGCTCTTTTTTTTTATCTAAACCCCAAACTGCCTCAAGTGGTGGTCCAAGTGTTTTATTTGCAAGGTATCCCATTCGTCCACAGTTAGTTTCCCAAAAAAAGGATGTGGGTCTTTGCTAATACCGCCTGGGCCTGAAGCTGCAAATCGTTTTACCAGTTCAATAAGTTTTTGTTTTTCTTCCTCAAATTCTTTTTGGTCTTTTACCAAAAAACTAGGGTCGGTTGGTAGGTTTTTTTTAAAGTCTCCGGGTTTTAAGAATGCTTTTTTAGCCATGTTGCCAAACAGAATCCCCATCAATCCTCGTTTTAGTTTTTTATCACCAAAGGCCACCAATAAGGGCTGTTGCGAATGTCTCAGCATTTGAGAAACATTCATTTTTCCCCATTCATTTTTGCTATCTACCATAAGTGCGTTTATACGGTTAATTATCTCCTCGTTGGTTTTTGTATCAAATAAACTTTGCATTTTTTTATTAAACAATTACGCAAATACCAAAAACTCTGACTCTGAAACCGAAACAGGAATAGGTAATCCTTCTTCCTCAAGCCCCTCAATATGAAATTTAATAGCTTCAAAAATTTGTTTTTCAGTTGTTGCTTTAGTTCTACCTGTAGCAATGCATCCTTGTAAATCAGGCACATAGGCTGAATAGCCGGTTGATGTTTTTTCAAAAATTACCAAGTATCTTTTCATTTCAATTCTGCTTGTTTTAATATACTATTGAGTGTTCCTGTTTTTATTTCATCAGAAAGTTTATGGCCTGAAACGGTTACTAAGCCTTTTTTTATTTGATGTTTGAATTGCTTATGACTCCCTTTTTGTCTTGATAAATACCATCCATCTGATTCTAAAAGTTTTATTAATTCACCAACTTTCATTTCTTATTACAAATATATTGAATAAGGGTTTGGATTTTGGAAATACATTTCTAATCTATTAATCAGTTTTACTAATAGTCTATTTTTTCTCCGGTTCAAATAAATCTTCTTTAGCTACCACTTTCACTTTTCGGCCGCTGTCAAGGGTGGTTGATAAAATGTCGTAAGGCCCTGTTATTACCTTTTCCTTAAGTTTAATTCCCGATTTAATTTCAATGTACATATTGTCTTGTATGCCGGTTACCACCTTACGTTGAACCGCTTTTCCTTTATCTACCACAAATACTATTTCTTCTTTTTCATCTTTGGTTTTGCCACCTTTGCTTTTACCGGTTCGGGTAGTAACACTTTCAATGGGTAAGCTAATCAACCCATCACCACGGTTGGTTTGTATATCTACATTAGCCGATAGCCCTGGCAAAAAAGGAATGGTATTATTTACCATCAAATCCTGATACGATATTTTAAGCATTCGTATTTTTACCTCAAAAGTAGTTACGGCATCGGTACTCATAGCTGCTGCTGATTTGTTGGACGCTTTGGCTATTTGGGTTACAATGCCTTTAAATTTTCTGTCGCCATAGGCATCTACTTCTATTAAAGCCGAGTCGCCTTTTTTAATTTTTAAAATATCATTTTCGTTCACATCTACCCGCACTTCCACATTGGTAAAATTAGAAATTCGCATTATTTCGGTTCCCTGCATTTGGGCAGTTCCTACCACCCGTTCGCCACGTTTGTTATTTATTTTTGATACCGTTCCATCGGTAGGAGCATAAATAATAGTTCGGGCAAGATTTTGTTTGGCTTCACGAAGATTGGCCTGGGCATTATCAATGGTGTAGTTGGATGAGGCTATTTTTTCATTGGCCGATTCCACATCGGCGAGTGCTATCTGGTAGGCCGATTCGACTTTTTCAAATTCAGATTTGCTTATCGCTTTTTTCTCAAAAAGATCTTTTGAACGCTTGTAATTTGCAGTGGTTTCAGCCAATCGCGATTTGGCTTGGGTTAACATTACCAAATCCAATTTTTTGCCGGATTGGGCGCTGCTTACACCCGCATTTGCTCTATCAACAGATGAAACGTATAAATCCGGTTTAATTTTTAAAAGCATTTGCCCTTCTTTTACAGTATCACCTTCCTGAACAAAAATATCCGTAATTTCTCCAGACACATCTGGGCTAATGGCCAATTCAATTTCGGGCTGTACCTTACCGGTGGCAGTTACCGTTTGAATTATAGAACGCATGGCAGCTTCATCAACCGATACATTTAGTTCCTTGCGGCCTTTGCCTCTAAACACTAAAAGTAAAGCCACTACCACCAATATGATGCTTCCTATAATAATTATTCTTTTTTTCATTGAGAAATTAATTGCTAAATTAAAATTTTGATATTTTATTTTTTATCATTCCGACGAAGGAGGAATATTTAATATTTTTTATTTTAAAACCAACGGCTTACCACGGTAAAAATCAAGAAGCACTTTTCTGAACACAAGGTCGTATTTACCCTGCAACAAATTGGCTTCTGCTGTTTCATAATTGGTTTGTGAAATAACCAAATCCATGGAAGATAAAGCCCCTGCATCAAACCTTACTTTATTAAATTCATAGTTTTTCTTTTGCGAATTTAAGGCTTCAGTAAGAGCGTTAAATTTTGCTTTAGCTCCTGTATAATTGGCTAATGCTGTGGCTACCGATGTGTAAAGCTCGTTTTGAGTTTTCAGCATGTTTAGCTTTTGTTGTTCGGTTGCCAGTTCTGCCTGCTTTACTGAAGTTCGTGTACGACCATTGCTGTATATAGGAACATTTAAACTAAATCCAATTGATTTTCCAAGGTTATCATTCACCTGATTAGAAAACGGGCGAGTTTTTGTGCCATAATATCCAAAGCCTTGCGACAAAACAACATCATTGGTCGTTTGTACATAGCCTATGGGAACAATGGTGGTATATGGGTTTATAACATCCTTAAAATTATCAGAAAATAAGGTGCTAACATTGGCATTTAAGCTTAAGGTTGGAGAATAATTTCCTTTGGAAATAGTTTGTTGCATTAACGAGGCCTTATATCTCAAAATAGAGAGTTCTACTTCAGGCATTATCTTACTGGCTTTGTCATAAATACTTGCCGTTCCTTCCAGTATTACTTCTTCAGGAATGCCTACCTGTGGGCTTTCTATTTTAAAAGTTTCATCAAAAGGAACCTGCAATAAATTAGCTAAGGATACCAACGACAAACGATGGTTATTTTGGGCCGTTACAAGGTTTAACTTATCCGAAGCCAATTTGGCCTGCATCTCAAATACAGAGCTTTGGTTAGTATTTCCGGCCTGAAAAAGAATATTGGCTCTTTCAAGCTGCTTTTCGGTCGAAGTAATAGCCATCTCATACGTTTTTACAGTTTCGCTATTAAAGAGTATTTGTAAAAATTGAGTTGCTATTTGTAAGGAAATAGTATTGCTTATTACTTCTAAATCTTTGGCACTTACTTCTGAATTTAATTTATTCAGTTTGATGTTGTTTGTATTTTGTAATCCATTAAACAATACTACCTGACTGCTAATACCGAACTGACTGCTTTGAACATTTTGTTGAACGTAACTATTGTTTACTGGATTAATGTTTCTACCAAAGCTGAAATTGTGATTGGCAAAACCCGAAACGCTTGGTAATAAGGCCTCCTTACTTTGAATATAATTTAATTTATTATTGGCTACTGTTAATTGCCCTTGCTTAATGGTAATATTATTTTGCAATGCATGGTCAATAGCACGTTGTAGCGTCCAATCCGACTGAGCCTGACTAAACTGCCAGCCTAATGAAATTAATAAGAGACCTGTTAATCTAACCATTTTTTTTTAAGTTCTAATTTTCAGCAATAAAGGATTCAAATCAGCCAAAAATATGTATTTTGTTATTGACACAGTTTAAATCAACTAATTTTTAACTTCTAAATGTTTCTTTAGGAATTTTTCCATGGCTTTATAAAAATCAAACTGGTTTTCTTCGTTGCTAAAACCATGTCCTTCATTTTCTTTAACCATATATTCCACCGCTACTCCACGTTTTTTTAAAGCTTCTACAATTTGATTGCTTTCGTTGATATTTACTCGAGGGTCTTTAGCCCCCTGAGCCACAAACAAAGGCGTTTTAATTTTATCAGCATGAAACACAGGGGATGCAGCTACCAATAAATCTTTATCAGCAATTGGATTTCCGACCATTTCATACATCATTGATAAATAAGGCTTCCAGTAAGGAGGAATGGTATTCATAAAGGATAAAAGATTTGAAACACCAACATAGTCAACAGCAGCGGCATATAAATCGGGAGTATAAGTAATACCCGCAAGTGTAGCATATCCGCCATAGCTGGCACCATAAATGGCTACACGTTTTGGGTCGGCTATTCCTTCTTTTATCAAATAGTTTACCCCATCGGTAATATCATCTTGCATGGTTAAGCCCCATTGTTTAAACGACATTTCCCAAAACTGACGACCATAACCCGTAGAGCCTCTAAAATTAATTTGTAACACCGCATACCCTCTGTTTGCCAAAAACTGAACTTCTGGATTGAAACCCCAGTTATCTCTTGCCCAAGGGCCACCATGCGGATTTATAACAACCGGTAAGTTTTTAGGGTCTTTACCCTTTGGTAAGGTTAAATATCCGTTAAGAATTTGGCCATCTCTTGTTACAAAAGTTATTGGTTTCATGTCAGCCATTTGGTCTTCCTTAAGCCATGGGCTAACTTCACCAATTGAAGTAATGTTATTAGTTGATAAGGTATAAATATAGTAACCTCCCAAAGTTTTGTCGCTGTAAGTTCTTACTATAAAGGTGTTTTCATCTTTGGTATAGGAGGTGATGGCTATTTCATAACCAGGAAGTAATTTCTCAAGGTTGCTAAACATATCCGAGGTAGAACCATCCAAAAATTTACGTTGTTTTTTCCATGTTGTAAATGTTATGGCAGTTAAAACTTTACGTTTTCTCGAGTAGGATAAATTTCCTGCATCCACATCCGGGTGTTCAAAAAGGTTTGTAATTTCTTTACCGGTAGCAGGATCCATTTTAACAATGGCCAATTTATCCCTTCCAATATTTGAGCTTGCAAAAAGGTTTTTGTTATCAAAATCAAAGAATAATGGATTTACGGATTCCTTAAAGTCAGTGGTAATAACAATTTTAAAATCATCTGCTTCTGTTTCACGGTAAAGCATACTGGAATTAGTACCGTCCGTAGTAATAGCAATTCTCAATTTGCCATCGTGGTCAGTTACCCAACCGGTAATATTACCGGGATTTTGAGCAATTTTGGTCATCTCTCCGGTATTTATATTCAATCGGTAAACATCAAATATTTCGCGATTGTCTTTGTTAAGCTGGATTAACATTTCGTTGTCGTTGTCTTCCAACACATCCACAAAATCAGCTTTTACGCCATCAAAAGGTGTTAAATCCTTTAAATTAGAACCATCCACATTTACAGCGTAAAGGTGAAAGTTTTCATCCCCTCCATTATCCTTTAAATAAACCAAACGTGAACCTGATTTCCAGAAGTATCCCCCTAAATCTCTATCCGTTACGCTGGTTAAGCGTTTCGCTGTTTTACCCTCTAAAGGTTTAACAAAAATGTTCATCCTTTTTTTATAAGGTCCTAAATAGGAAATGTACTTTCCATCAGGTGAAATTTGGTATCCGCTTTTCTTGGGATTCTTAAAAAAATCTTTTAATGGTATGGATTTTTGTCCGTAGGTATTAATACCAATCATAAATAAACTTAGGCTTAAAGTAACAGTTTTTAGAGGTTGAAATTTCATGGTGCAAATAAAGGTTCAATTTTTTATTGAAAGGTTTATATTGATGACAAAAGGAATTAATTTTTAGATAAAAAAAGGCCATTTCAATTCTGAAATGGCCTTTTTAATTTATTCTATATTTTTTTAGTGATTGTAGGTATTCGTTATAACATAAACTGTGGTTCCTGCTGTTTCATTGTATTTTAGTACCAGCTTATCACCAGTCAATTCAAGAATTGTATAATCCCTCGCCAAATATTGTCTGGTTTTAAAATCCTTACCTTTCCATTGAAGGTTCTTTTCACCGTTAGTAAAAATCCATGTATTTTTGTAAGATGCAGCTTCAGTAATGCACTTTACATTGCTTGCTTCTGTTGTTGTTGAATCAGCTTTGAAGGTATATAAATCATCCTTAAAACAGGCTGGGTATTGGCCATAAATGTCTTTTGATGCACCGTCTTTTCCATCCACATCAATTTCTACATCACAAGCACTGGCAGTCCATTTCCATGGCGATGCAATCATTAATTGAGTTTTTGTTCTAGTATCAGGTGCTGGCCCCGTTTCTTCATCCTTGCAACAAGTAAGACTTAATATAGCTGCAATTGCTATTAAAGAGGTAAGTTTAAAAATTGATTTCATGGTTTTAAATTTTGTGCAATTTATATATTTTTTATTAGAGTAGAATTAATCAATAAACTGAAATAGGTCTCTGTCTTTAAAAAACGGAATTTTTGCTCGAATACTTTCTATTTCAGATTTTTCAAGTTTAAATAATGCATAACCTTCCTTGTCTCCCATGCTAGCAATTGAATTTCCCAATGGATTTATAGCACAACTTTGGCCAGTGTATTTGTAGTTATTAAAATCTGTTCCCACCCGATTATTACCTATAACAAAACACTGATTTTCAATAGCTCTGGCAGGCAAAAGTTTTTGCCAATGAGCAACTCGCATTTCGGGCCAGTTAGCGACATACAGTATAATATCAGCATCATTTACATTGCGGCACCATACAGGGAAACGTAGGTCATAACAAACAAAAGGGTTTATTCTCCAACCTTTGTAATCAATCGTAATATTTTTGTTTCCTGCCGTGTACTTTTCATTTTCACCGGCATATCCAAACAGATGTTTTTTATCATAAAAGTTTATTCCACCATTTGGTTTTACAAAAATAAAGCGGTTATAAAATTTTCCTTTTTCTTGAATTATTATGCTGCCGCAAATGGCTAACTCTTGCTCGGTGGCTATTTCACGCATCCACTCTACCGTTGCCCCATCCATTGTTTCCGCAAAGGGTTCTGGATTCATGGTAAATCCGGTGGTAAACATTTCGGGCATTATAATAATATTTACAACAGGGTGTTCATCTTTTAATTTATCAATGTGGGTAGTTAAATGTGTTAAATTATCTTCCTTATTTTCCCAAAGGGTATCGGGTTGTATAAGGGCAATGCTTAATTCTTCAGAGTGCTGGCTTTTCATTGATATTTGGTTAAAAAAAGTTGAAATGGTGATTGGTTGGATTTGTTTTATTCGTCATTATTAGTGGCATTCGTTTTTTATAAAGTGTTTAATATTTCTGCCGCATTTTCCAATGTTTCATACTGCTTGGCAAAACAAATCCTCAGCAGCTTATTATCCTTTTTATCATGGTAAAACGAAGATAGTGGAATCATTGCAATTTTGTGCTCTATGGTAAGTCGTTTGGCCAATTCATAGTCACTTTCAATTGAAAAAGCAGAATAATCCAACAACTGAAAATAAGACCCTTTAGATGGCAAAACTTTAAATTTAGATGGAGCTAATAATGCTTCCATTTTATCACGCTTGGCTTGATAAAATGATGAAACAGATAAATAAGTTTCAGGATTTTGAAGCATGGTATTAAATGCCCATTGAGCTGGAGCAAAGGAACAGAATGCATTGTATTGATAAACTTTCCTAAATTCTTTCATCAATGGATCGGGAGCCAACACATAACCTGTTTTCCATCCAGTAACATGGTATGTTTTTCCGAAGGATGAAATTATGATACTTCGTTGGGCCAATTCTTCATTTAATGCTATACTATGATGCTTGGCGCCATCAAAAATAATATGCTCATAAACTTCATCACTTATAACAATAATATTGGTATTACGGGTTATTTTAGCTAATCGTTCCAAATCATTCGTATTAATTACTGATGTACCCGGATTTTGAGGCGAATTGATAATTATCACTTTGGTTTTGGATGTTACCAACGATTCGATTTCCTCCCAGTTGATACTAAAAATGGGATATTGTAAACTGCTGTAAATGGCTATACCCCCGCAAAGCTCTATTGCCGGAACGTAACAATCATAGGCCGGTTCTATCACAATTACCTCGTCGCCAGGATGCACTATTGCTGTAATTGCCGTAAACAAAGCCAATGTTGCTCCGGGAACAATGGTAATTTCAGATTCAGGATTATAAACTTTTCCGTATAAAGCTTCTGTTTTAGCAGAAATGGTTTCCCTTAACTGTATGATACCCGGCATGGGGGCATATTGGTTGTACCCATCGTTCATAGCTTTTGTTAAAGCTTCACGCAATTCTGCTGAACACTCAAAATCAGGGAATCCCTGCGAAAGATTTACAGCATTATATTGCTTGGCAAGCCCACTCATTTCTGTAAAAATGGTGATACCGGTATTGGGTAGTTTGGAATCAATTTGTAATGACAAGTTGGTTTAAAATTTGAAATTCAAATCAACACAATCTGTTTGGATATTAAAAAGGAAGAATTTTATTTCTATGAACATTTTTTATATGTCATCATTGCAACTATCCTATATTTGTTAGCCAAATGAGACGTATAATAAAAAAGTTCGTATTAGGAGATAAGAAGCAGGGAGAATTTCAACCCACTGGTTCTATTGTTAAACGAATTAATAACATTAAAGCCATTTGGAACAACGACCACCAAAATGATGTGGGGATTGAAAAAATATTCAGACTTTTTTTAGCCTCCTCCCAGTTTCTATTCCCTGGTATTTACATTAAGCATTTTTTTGGCAAAAAAGGTTCTCAAATTCATGACCTTGCCATGGATGTTTATGTATTGTTCAAGGTCATGTTTCCAATTTTTCTTATCTATTTCCAATTTACGCATAATCATTTAGTAATAGGTTGTATCATCTGGCTTATGGCCGAAACCATCCTATATGTTCCCTCCTTAATTTTTGCCTCCGATAGTATTGCCAGCCCAAGTTCCTACAGACGTTCTATGTTATTGCTTTTTTTAAATTATATGGAATTGATTTTTTCGTTTGCCCTTATTTATTCTCATGGCAATTACTTAAATGTGCCATTTGTAAACTGGTACGATCCCATTTATTTTAGTTTTACCACTTTGGCCACCATTGGCTTTGGGGATTACCATCCGGTTACAGCAATAGGTAAGTTCTTGGTGTGTTGCCAATCGTTATTGTTTTTGGCTTTTGTAGTTTTGTTTATTAATTATTTTTCAAATAGGGTAGAAATTAGAGGCTATTTTGACCCTAACAAAAATGAGTAAGTCAATTTTAAAGCATAAAAAAAGGGCTGATACATCAGCCCTTTTTTTATGAAATGGTTGGTTACTACCCACAGCAATAGTAGTAGTAATAACAGTTACCGTATGAATCTTGCAATAAATATTAGCACCAAAGGTTGCAATCACCAAAGCTTTTATCTTTGTTTTTTACTTTTTTAGCATTTTTTGAATCGGCAATAGCTTTAGAAATTTTAGCATCATCATCATTGGTAAGTATTTGACCAACTTTAAAGGTTGTTCCATCAATATTGTTAAATCAGCACTTGCAGCACCGCGTGATTTTTTTGTAACCAACGAATTCAAAAATCCAAGGTCTGATTCCGATAATACTCTGCCTTAAGCAAAACTTTCTACTTTAAAGGCGTTCTTTTTGGCGGCGGCTTTGTTTTTGTTTTGTGCAAACAAGTTTCCGGATATTACTGCAAAAACTGTAAGCAATAAGGCGATGTTTAAGAATTTCATTTTTTTCATTTTGTGCTTAATTTAATTTGAAAATTTAATCTAGATTACATTTCCATGAAATAGGTAAATGGTAAAACAAAATTTCTTTTGGAAATAATGATTTAACTTTTTTTGAAAAGTTTATGGTGTTTTAGCTCACCTAATTATTTTTTACCTTGTTATGGGTCTATTTGTCTAATATTTAAAACTTGGTTAGTATAAATAGCATTGGAAAAATTATAAATACTTTATTATTGTTGCTGATAAAAAAGAATGGCTAAACAAAAAGCAGCGAAGGTTAATTCACCTCAACAAAAATCAGAACTAAAATTGAGTGAAAAAAGTTTAATGTTTATTTTGGGTGCAATAGCATTTTTGCTATTTGCCAATACCTTAGGACATGAATATGCCTTGGATGATGTGGCTGTAATTACCCGAAATAAATTTGTTCAAAAAGGGATAGCAGGGTGGCCTGATATTTTCTCATCATTTTATTGGCAAGGGTTTTGGGATTTGAACACAGGATTGTATCGTCCTTTATCTTTGGCCATGTTTGCTTTGGAGTGGCAATTGGCAACTAATTCTACATTTTTGTTTCATTTAAATAATGTTTTGCTTTATTCGGTTTCAGCCATTTTTCTATTTAAGCTATTGGTGAAACTTCTTCCAAATGTAAACCAATGGGTTTTGTTTTTTACCACCCTGTTGTTTATAGTGCATCCCTTGCACACTGAAGTGGTTGCCAATATTAAAAGCCGTGATGAACTTTTATGCTTTTTGTTTTTTATTTTAACCACTTGGGTTGTAAGTAATGATAAATTCCAAGGTCTTAAGTATCTCTTAATGTCTTCCCTGGTTTATTTATTGGCTTTATTTTCGAAAGAAGCGGCCATTACATTTATCCCGGTTTTTGTACTCATCTTATATTTTTTCAAAGGTTTTGATTGGAAGCAATCAGCGATAAGAGTAGCTCCATTAGCTGTTATTGCAGTAATTTGGTTAGGAATAAGGTATTATGTAACCCAGGTAATTGGGCCACCCATGGTTAAACTAACCTATATCGATAATTCAATCATTGGGTGTGGAGATTTTTTCAGTAGAACAGCTACTGCAATTGCCATAGCCGGAAAATACCTAATGAAATGTTTTGTTCCATTTGATTTAGCTTATGATTATTCTTATAATCAAATTCCTTGCGAAACCTTTGCATCTTCATCAGTAATTATTAGTCTTAGTATATTTTCCGCATTAATTTATTTGGCCTGGAAGTATAGATTAACGAAACCTGTAATTAGTTTTGGAATACTGTTCTTTTTTATAACCTTCTCACTATCGTCTAATATTGTTATTAATATAGGTACTACTATGGCTGATCGTTTAGTATATATCCCTTCGTTTGGAATTCTGTTAGCCTTTGTATTTGCATTGGCTGAAATAGTGAAATTAAGTAGAATGACATACATATATATATGCATAGGAATTGCTGCTCTTTTCTCTCTTAAAACATTTGCCCGAAATAAAGATTGGAAATCGGATGTTACTCTGTATTTAGCTGATATAAAAACATCTCCCGAAAGTAACCGGGTAAACTATAATTATGCCACAGCCTTGTTAGGAAACCTGCCAACGGATGAAACGCAAAAGCAGGCACAAGTAAATGAAATTATTAAATACTTGAATAAGGCCTTATCAATTGATAGGAATGATAAAAACTCCTACGCTAATTTAGCAGTAGCCTATTATAAAATGAAGGATTATAAAAATTCCATTTCAACTTCGCGAAAAGCAATTTCATTTAGTGAAAGGGATTATTCATTATATAGCAATTTGGCTGATGCCTTATTTATGAATCAGCAGTATGATAGTGCTCTTTATTATTATAAGCTCTGCACGGATAAAAATATTGTATATGATTATACCTACAATTTTATTGGGGTATCTTATTTTTCCAAACGTGAGTATAAAAACGCGATTCTAAATTTCGAAAAAGGAATAAGCTTATATCCTAATTATGCCGAAACTTGGTTTAATTATGGAAATGCCTTAGCGAGTGATGGTCAATTGATAAAAGCAATTGCTGCATTTGAAAAAGCCTATTCATTAAATCCGACAAACAAGCAAGCCTTGTATTTTATAGGTATGTCATATGAAAATATGGGAAATAAAGTTAAGGCCAATGAATATTATCTTCTTTCAAAAAACTAGTTCTATTATTGCATAAAACAAATGGATAAATCAACTACAAATACTTTAACCCATCGCATCAGTTCCTTTTGGCCTAAAGCCATTTTTATTTTTTTAGCATCGGTTTTACTAAACATTAATACTCTTAAAAATACTCATGCATTGGATGATGAAATGGTTATAAATAGAAATGTGTATATGCATATGGGTTTTTCAGGTATCAAAACAATTTTGACCAATGATTCCTATCAGGGATTTTTGGATGATATGGGCGCAAAAAATCCTTTATCAGGAGGAAGGTACAGGCCTCTGTCTATTGTATCATTTGCCATAGAGGAAGAATTATTCAGTAAGCCATTAGGTAGAGAATACTGGGATGCAAAAAATAAATTTATTTTACTACAATCAACTGCTATCAGTCAGCAGGAATTAGAAGATGCAGCCAATGAGGTAAAAAGACTGAATAAAGAAATAGTTGAAAATACCTTGGCCATGGCACCAATACGGCATGGGTTTCAAATTTTTTATTTTGCCATTTCAATGGTAATTTTATTTTGGTTTCTAAATAATTATTTACTTCCAAATCATAAAAATGTAGCGTTTATAGCTACTCTTTTATTTGCCTTTCATCCAATACATACCGAAGTCATAGCCAATTTAAAAAGTAGAGATGAGATTTTTTCATTAATTTTTATTTTGCTTTCTTGTATTTCTGCGTTTAAGTATTTTGAAAATAAAAGTCTCAAAAATTTAGGCATACTAATCGTGTTTTCTTTAGGGGCTTTGCTATCTAAGGAATATGCGGTATTGCTTCCTGTAATCATTTTATTGGCAATAGTATTGGTAAAAAAAATTAGCATAGCCGAAACTATAAAAACACCAGGTTTTATTTCTTTATCAGGTTTGGTAGCTGTTTTCTTAATGTTCAGGTCGCAAGTGGTAGGGCAGGGAAGCAAGTCGGCTATTACCGATGTGCTGAACGATCCTTTTATGTATGCATCCGGTAGCGAAAAAATGGCAACCAAGATTGCTTTGTTAAATCAATACTTAAAATTATTAATATTTCCTCATCCATTATCGGCTGATTATTCTTACAATAATTTTCCATACCATTCTTTTACCGATTGGCAAGTATGGTTGTCTATTTTAGTTTGGGGAAGTTTAATTTATCTAACCTACAAGCTTTGGCAGAAAAAACATATCATGGCTTTTGCTGCTTTATTTTTCTTTGCATTTTTTATGTTGATTAATAATATGCTATTTGATATCGGGGCCACAATGGGCGAACGACTTATTTATCATTCTTCTCTAGGTTTTTGTTTGGGTGTAGCATGGTTGCTTATTTACGGAGTAAATAATATTAAAACTTCTGAACCTGTTAAGAATTTTTATTTGGTTGGTTCAGTTACTATAATTCTTTTCCTGCATGGATATAAAACTATAGCGCGTAATCTAGATTGGAGAACCAATTTTTCGTTATTTGCTAAAGATGTGCAGAGTGTGCCTAATAGTGCTCTTGCTAATGGAAATGCAGGCTCTGAATATTATAATAAAGGCTATCAGAAATTAAAGTCAATTACCAATCCAACACATAACGACACTCTGGATTTTTATAGAACTACAGATACCTCTATAATGTATTTATCCAAGGCGGTTTCAATTCATCAAAGGTTTGTTCCTGCATCTATTAATTTAGGTTTGTGTTATTCTAAACGTGGGATTATGGATTCAGCAATTTTTTATTGGAAAAAAGCAGCGAGTAACTTTGGAGGAAGAAATGAATCGTTAATTGAAAATGCAAAAATTGTATTAGCTCACGGAAGAAAGTTAGGGTCAATCAAAGATTATAAGAATGCAGCCAAAGTTTTAAGAGATGCAGCGATTATTGATCCCGGTAATTTTGATATTTGGGATAATCTTGGAGGTTCGGAGTATATGGCGGGTAATTTTGAAGGAGCTGTATATGCTTTTAGTCAAGCAATGAATCTCAATCCAAATGTGCAAGGCCCCAAACAGGGACTTATGGTTGCAAAAAATTTTCTAGAGTTACAAATTAAGTGTAAGCAAGATCCTTTAAATCCGCAAGTTTGGTTAAATGCCGCCAATGCTTTCAGAAATGCTAATTTTATTGACTTATCCGAACAGTATTTTACTAAGGCAAACAATATAACAACAAAAAAATAATACAAAACTTGATTAAAGTTTTGTATTATTGGGTTATATTTGCAAAATATATTGTGTGTGCAAATTTTATTGAAATAGTATAGTTAATGAATTTACTTAATTTAAATACTTCAATTTTTAATAACTCAATTCTTAAGTATTCATTTATGGTACTCATCAATTTTAATTTCACAACCTTTAATAATCTTAAAATATTTAAATAACCCACTAAAAAAAAGTTATGAAAAAATCACTACTACTTACTTGTGCAAGTTCTAATGGAAACTGCAATGTCGATTCAGGTATACTTCCTGTTCCAACAAAAACTTTTCCAACTCACGTCAAAGCCTCTTTGATGGTGCTTTTGATTTTCCTAACGGGAATTTCATCGATAGCCGCATCAACTGTGAATTTTGATAAAGGTGCTACCTCTAAGTATGTATCAAGTGAAAATATAAAGACATCTAAGGATGTTTTTAATCGGTTAGGAAATTTGGAAATTTCATGGTGGAGTCCTAACGGTTTTGTTAGTTTTTATGCAAATCCAGAGCGTGCAAGTTCTCTTTTTTTTTCACCACCACCTTCTTTAGGTCTGGATGGTCAACAAACCAATGTATCTTGTAATGGTGGTAGTAATGGTACTGCTGCGGTTTCAGCCACTGCAGGTTCAGCACCTTATACCTATTCATGGTCAATTGGAGCACAAACAACACAATCAGTTAGTGGATTATCTGCAGGTAGTTATACCGTTACGGTTACAGATGCAAATAGCGATCAAGAAAATTATGTTTTTGCAATTACACAGCCATCGGCTTTGTCAATTACCCCATCTCAGACCAATATCGCGTGTAATGGTGGGGCGGCAATCGGAACAGCAACAGTTTCTGTTTCAGGCGGAACCCCCGGATATACTTATAGTTGGACACCTGGCGGAAATACAACTGCTACCAAAACCGGTTTGGCAGTTGGTTCATATACATGTACAGTAACGGACGCTAATTCGTGTTCAGCTGTTCAAACGTTTTCTATAACTCAGCCAGCGGTTTTTAGCTGGTCAAGTAATTCGCGTACTAACATTTCTTGTAATGGGGCTAAAGATGGTTCGGCTACCATTAATGTCACAGGAGGAGCAACTCCATATACCTATACTTGGTCGCCAGGTAACCCAACCGGTAATGGAACCAACACTATATCAAATCTTTCTGCTGCTAATTGGAAATGTATAGTTACTCAATCTAGTGGATGTGCAGGATCTATAACAAAATTCATAAACGTAACTCAACCTCCAGCAATTGCATTCACAAATCCTCTTACAACTAATAATAATTGTTTTGGAGGAAGTAATGGGGCCGCCTCATTTAATGTAAGTGGAGGCGCAGGCTCATTAACATTTAATTGGGAGCCGGGAACTCCTAATGGTGATGGTTCACGTTCGGTTACAGGCTTGACGGCAAATGTTTACACACTCACAGTTACCGATGTAAATAGTTGTTCAAAGACAAATACAGCCAATGTAACTCAACCTGCCCAGATTGTTGTTTCAGGTGTAACTAATAATATTTCATGTCATGGTTTAACGGATGGTTCTATTGCGGGATCTGCAACGGGTGGAACAGGGGCATATACATACAGTTGGTCAGGTGGTGGCTCTTCAGCTACAAAATCTGGCTTATCGGTAGGTAATTATACACTTACAGTAACAGATGCAAATTCCTGCACAGGTTCGCAAACATTTAGCATTACAGAACCGAGTGTAATTTCAGTATCAGCCAATGGAACAAGCAATGTTTCATGTTTTGGCGGAAGTAACGGAACAGCAACGGTTTCAGCTTCGGGCGGAACGGGTACATATACCTACAGTTGGTCACCTTCAGGTGGAACCGGAGTTACAGGTACAGGTTTAACAGCCGGTACATACACAGTAAGTGTAACCGATGCCAACAATTGTACTGCTGCAACCCAAACCTTTACGATAACTCAACCGGGTTCAGCATTAGCAGCAACCAATGCAGGAACAACGAATGTATCATGTTATGGCGGCAGCGATGGAACAGCTACTGTATCCGTAACAGGCGGAACAAAAGATTATACTTATAGTTGGTCACCTTCAGGTGGAACCGGAGTTACAGGTACTGGCTTAACAGCAGGTAGCTACACAGTAAGTGTAACCGATGCCAATAATTGTTCAACCTCACACACCTTTACGAT
>CAMDGU010000016.1 GCA_945897885.1 Chitinophaga pinensis | reverse complement strand
CCACAAATCTCATCCCCAACCACAAATATATATTTTTTAACCACTCTTTCCCTTACCACCCAGCTTGCCATCTTTTATATCCGCCTGTTAGGAGTAGTCGCCTGTGTCGAAGCCACTGCCCTGATGGCGACGGAGTCGGGGAAGAAGTTTGCCTTGTAAGTTTTAATGTTTAATCAAAATTATTGCGCTTATAAAGCCTTATAGGCGTCTGTTGTTTTGATGGCAGCCTTTAGCATCTCCGGCTAAGTTTTCCACCTTTCTTGACTTTGTCTTTGCACCGGAATAACTTCGCCAAGTCGTTTGTACGATATTCGTATCGTCTGAAAACAAGCTTTCACGATGTCAATCGAAACGACTTAATCGGCATTTCTTGCCTCCTTTACTTTGGGCTGCAAACAGTAAAACTTTGTTACAAAACATCCCTCCGAACTTCAACACGATTACTCCTCAACTAACATATATGTGCCATTGTGTTGCACATGTACAACAGAAAAGTGTTGGCTTTGTGCCATAGATAGTCATTTTTATGTGTACAAATATTTTCCAATTTATAAATCATCAAACGGGCTTTTTATATTTTGGATACTCTTGCTGCTTACATGGGTATAAATCTCCGTGGTTCGGCTAATGCTATGTCCAAGTATTTCTTGAATATATCTCAAATCGGTTCCGGCTTCAAGCAGGTGAGTAGCTTAGCTATGCCTAAGCCAATGCAGGGTTACTGGTTTTGTGATTTTTGTTTTTTGTAGAGCTTGTTCTAAAATCCTCTGTAAACTTTGTTCAGAATATTGTTCTACTTCAATTTGTCCTTCAAACAACCATTTTTTAGGTTTACAGTCATTGTAATAGGCACGAAGCATTTCCAATATTTTATGAGATAATGGAGCAATCCTATCCTTTTTGCCTTTTGATTACCTAATTATTATAATTCCTCGTTTTGAGTCAATATCGGCGGGTTTTAAGTTCAATAACTCGCTTCTCCGCTAGCCAGAACAGCATATTTGTGTAATCAGTCGGAGGCTGGAGTAAAGTCACTCAAAAGATTCGAGCGAGAGAGGGGGCTCCTAAACTATTTGTCTTAAGGGCTTACTAAATGAATTCCTAAATTAAAATATGCAGCGCCACCCAATTCATTTATCATAGCATATTTTTGTGTGCCTACAAATCCTCTAAAAAAATCTGATCCATCCCTTTCGGTATAATCAGCATTAAAGGTATAATTATAACGATAGCCTGCTTGCATGGTTCCCCAAATAAAACCCCAAATTTGACGCTGGAATTCTAACCTAAATCTTAATTCTCCTCGTCTAATTTCAAGCTCTTTGTTTACCATCATTGGAATTCCTCCCATTCTATAACTTTGACCTTCTAATTCATATCCTGCCAAAATTAAACTTCTAGAATTAAAATTTTTCCTCACGTGTATGCGGGCAGGAAATAATATTTCAGTTCCCCATTTTCTGGTAGGAGATGTCCAGTTGTACATAATAATAGGAACAATGTTTGGTTCTCCGGCACGATAAGTTCTGGATAATCCAATTGCCCATTGTTTTCTATCATTTGGGCGTTTTCCCCAAAGTATTGCCCCTGAATATCTGGCAAATTTAAGATTCTGTATATCTGAAAGTTTATAATTTCCGCTTAAATCGGCTGCAAATTGCACCAAAATAAATTGTTTAGCATTCAGTGGTTTAAAGGCAGTGCTATGCAATCCCATAGTAGTTAATCCGTTTTTTTCAAGTTGATTAATTACACTCTTATCAGGTAATGGTGTATTAATATCTGAAAAATCATATTTCATATTCCAATAATTTAGACCCATTTGCCATAAAAATTTATTGCTGGATATTACCGGAATATTTGCAAATACTCTTATTCCTGAAGTCCTATTTGCATTTGCAGTTTCATAAGGTTTAACATTGGTTGTATCTGTGGGGAAATTACCAATTTGAGATAATTTCATATCATAAGGCAATTGCTGGTCCCAGGCAATGGAAACAAAACGCGCAGGACTTAAATCGAAAATTTTAGGATTACAATATATTTTGCTTTGACCGTCATTAAAAGTAGCATTTTCATATATCGAATAATCTTCTTCCTCTTTTGTTGTGCTCGTTGAATCTATTTGTGCAATCAAGCGTGTGCTACTAATCAAAAATAACAGTAGAGTAAAATATTTCATTGGTTACTATTTAACTTTCAATCGTTTCCAAACATCTGTTCTTCCAAGAGCTTTTACACCAATATAGCCTCGGATATCTAGGGTGTTATTATCTTTCATTTTTATTACGCAACTATATAAACTTCCATTTTCAGGGTCGTAAATTGTTCCTTCTGTCCATTCATCTTTACCTGAATAAATAAAATCCTTTAATAATCTGTACCCTTTTAATGGCACATTTTGCATTGATGCATCCGGATTGTTTTTATCTACCTTTGGTTTTTGTGTTGTAGGGTCTAGTGGCTCTTTTAGCCAAACAATTTTACCATAATACTTGGTACCAATTTTTTCGATTTTAACTCTAACTTTACCGTTGCTTGGCTCCCAAACACCATTAAGTCTATCACCATCTTCCTCTTTGGTTAAGGACATTGTGAGAGTAAGAATACATACTAAAGTAAATAATTTTGCCATTGCTTTCATGTTTTTTTGTTTAATGAGTTGTAACATCAAATGTGAGTTTTATTTTAAATTCTAAATTCGTTTCCAAATCTTTTGAAAAATTAGCATCAAGTAATGCAGTAAATTCTTCTTTTGAAAATATACCAGCTATATCATCTTGTTCCTTAGCAACAATTAACTCAATTGTTTTTTTTCCTGTTGGCGTTGGATTTATAAAAGCTACCTTTTTCATTTCGGAAGAGTTGCTTACCAATTGTAAAGAGAAATCCTGAATCAATCCGGATTCCATGCTGTCTGGTAATGTAACAACCGCCGATTTCAAAACAATTTTTTCAAGGCTCTCAGGGTTGATATTATTACTTTTTAATACATTTGAAAGTGTTGCCTGAAAAGAATTCGGCCCTTCATAGTATGGGCCTTCGGAAGCTAAGGTAATATCATTCAGTTCAATACTTGTTATTTTTGAATTTTTACAAGAAATTAAAACAAGTGACAATAATGTTAGGAATAGAAGTTTTTTCATAGTTTATTTTTTTAACATTCATGGCAATATTAGCATCATTTATTTATTGTTACAAAATTTATTTTTGTTATTTATTGCATCCCATATTCTTTCTGAAGGCCGTCTGTCTCAAAATCAAACTTACGAATAATTTGGGATTCAATTCGTGCGATTTAAAGAACACAATTATTGGATTTAAGAAAAAGCGGTTAGAACTTATTGTAAAAGTTCGAGGTTTAATGAACATTTAAAAGCGTCTTAAAGTACCAAATTTGGTAAAAATAGGTAGGCAAAGTGTACTTAAATATTCTTTGATTACGTTTGGGCTAATGAGATGGCGAATTCTTCTGAAGCTAAAGGCTGTAAACATAAATGCTAAGTTAGCCCCTGCTCTTATTTTGCCTACCTTAGTCATAATGTTATTTTAATTTGTTGAGAATTTTTCTTTTTACATTTTCTGCTTCATATTAAATAACGTATTTCACAGATTGCCAAATTGCTACAAATTCTATGATAGTTACATATCCGTCAATTGAAAACTGAATATCACTGGAATAACTTGAGTTGCCAGTAAATACTTTTCTGTCTTTAATTGTTGCTATAACATCACTGCTGTGTGTTGATGGGCCTTTATAAATTTTGCCATCTTTAATTGTCATAACAATATCGCTGATATAAGATGATGCGCCCTTGTAAACTTTGCCTTATGATACATTGTAAAGAACATCACTTGAATATGAACGTTTACCTTTGTATACTTTGCTACCGTTTATATTACAAATCAAGTCAGATGAATAGCTTGTTGTTTTTTTGTAAACCTTGCCATTATTGAGATTACAAATTACATCACTTGAATAAGAGCTTGTTCCTCTAAAGACTTTTGTTTGTGCATTCATTGTGAATGAAGTTAGCAAGATTGTTGCCAATAAAATTATTTTTTTCATTTTTTTTCATTTTTGAATTTTATTTCTACTCATATAGCTTTTAGGTGTCGCCTAGTTTTTAAAGGGGTCGCTGGTCGCCACTTTTTTTTAAATAATATTTCTAATCAATCAAGCGAATTGTCAAGATGTATCAAAAGTTGGTGGTTCTCTTGTCTGTGTTATTCCGCTGTGTCGTTACTTAAACTTGGACATAACGGCAATCTGTCTAAAAGCCCGTTTTATTTATCTAAAGTACAAATTTTCGTCTTCAATAGAGGCATTTTAAGCTACTCTTTTTAATATTTAATAATTTGTAAACTGAAAATTTTGATAGCGTATTGGAGCTAATTTTGAGTACCGAAAAGCTGTTTTTTCTAAAATTAAAAGAGCCAATTGTTTCAGGTAACTTATACTTCCTGTCCAAGTTTAATGTGAAAGGGTTTGAGAATGAAAGCTGCAATCGGCGGCTCTTATTACTTCCGCCGATTGCCTACAAAGCTTTTACCTTGGCTCACGGAGAAAGTTATTATTAAGAATTAAAGCCTTCTTTTTCTTTGTTACTAAACAAGATTTTTGTGGATAAGTTTACACCGACAGGGGCGAATTAACGGTAGAAAAGGACGTTAATTCAAACTTAATCTCGTTTTCTTTGGTTTTAGGCAAGTCACAAACTTTTAGTGTTTAGATCCATTTAGCATCTTCAAGTTGTTTTATCCTATTATTAATTTCAGGTGTATTTTTGAAGTATACGGCGATTCTGCTTTGGTCTGAGTAAATTATACATTTTGCTTACCATTTCATTTATTTTATTTTTAAGGTTTCCTGTTGAAAAAATGAATTATTTAATGGGGTTCTTCGTCAAAAATATTTAAAAGCCTTTTAAAATCCAAGTTATCAAAATTAAAGGAATCTAAGAATCAAAAAGTGTTATTTTGCACACACAATGATAGTAGTAACAGGTGCCGCAGGTTTTATTGGCAGTTGCCTTATAAAACGATTGAATACTGAAGGCCTCGGCCCGGTGCTAGTGGTAGATGATTTTACGGATGCTGCCAAAAACAAAAACCTAGAAGGAAAGGCTATTGATAAGCAAATAGACCGATTTGAGTTTATAAAAAATCCCGGCCAGTTTTGTAAGCCCGATTTTGTGTTTCATATAGGTGCCCGAACCGATACCACCGAGTTTGATACCCAACTGCTTCATACCTTAAATACAGAATACACCACCCAATTGTGGAACTATTGCACCCAAAACCAGGTGCCGTTTGTTTATGCTTCCTCAGCTGCTACTTATGGGCTGGCCGAAAACGGATTTGATGATAACCACGATGAAATCCCCAACTTAAAACCGCTTAATCCCTACGGGCAAAGCAAGCAGGATTTTGATATTTGGGCACTGAAACAAACCCAAGCGCCTCCATTTTGGGCAGGACTTAAATTTTTTAACGTTTTTGGCCCCAATGAATATCACAAAGGCCGCATGGCATCAGTGGTAATGCATGGCACCTCACAAATAAAGGAACATGGGTTTATAAAATTGTTTCGCAGCCATATTCCCGAATTTAGGGATGGCGAGCAAGTAAGGGATTTTATTTATGTAATGGATGTGCTGGATGTGATGCTGTATTTATACAAAACCCGTCCTGCCAGTGCTATTTATAATTTGGGAACCGGCCAGGCCCGCAGCTGGAACGACCTGGCAAAAGCAATTTTTAAAGCTTTAAAAAAACCGGTAAACATTGAATACATCGACATACCCGAAGATATTAGAGAAAAATACCAATACTACACCGAAGCCAAAATGCAAAAGCTTATTAAAACGGGATACGATAAACCGTTTACAACGCTAGAAGAGGCGGTGGATGATTATATAAATAATTATTTGCTAAACGGGGCATATTATTAATAATGAAGAAAAGTATTTTCGCACAGAGCCACGGAGAAATGTGGAGAGAATATAAAATCGCACGGAGCCAAGGAGCAGCAAGAGATTTAGTGAGAAAAAAACTCTGTGAACCTCTATGAATTCTCTGTGAACCTCAGTGTGATAACCAATAAAATGAAGCGATTCATCAAAAACCCATACCTCTACCTTGGTGCAGCCTTACTGATGGTGGTGGCACTTTTGTTTACCGACAAAACCACCGATGATGAGTATATCCAACGCGAGGAAATTCACATGGGGAAGGAGCTTCAAAATCACCTGATTGAAAAAAAATCGGCGGCCTTTAAACTGTTTAACAATAAAGAACTTCCGGCAGCTATTGAAAGACGAAATCTTGATAATCCTGCCTTAAAAGCTATAAAAAAACAGCACTTTTATTTGATATGTACCAAAAACGACAGCCTGTATTTTTGGAACTCCAACCAGGCCTTTGTTGATTCGTCCATTACAAATAGCAGGGATTCTGTAGGCATTGTAAAAGTTGGTCTTCGGTCGTTTTTGATATGTAAAAAAAAGATTAAAAATTTTGAATGTTTTTTGCTTTACAATGCCGGCGATTTTACCGAAAATGCGGTATTGCCACCTGGTCATCCTTTTTATAACGGGGCTGGCTATGTTTATAGCATTGATGCTAAACAAAACGGCTATATGATGAAATGGGACGATGGACAACTCATCGCCAAATTTAACCTTATTGATGTGGAAGGGATTAGTGAAATATGGGTTTTTCTAGGGGTACTATTTGTTTTTTTCTTAGCTTTTTTAATTTACAGGTTTATTGAACTAAGTAGTATCAACAAGTTCTCTTGGCTCAATTTTTTAATACTGACGTCTACCGTTTTTTTTATACGAATCCTACTCTACAAGCATTTGATTTTGCAATCCTTTTTGGGAAGTAATTTGTTTAACCCCGAAATTTATGCTTCCTCCTTTTTGATACCTTCCCTAGGCGATTTGGTATTGCATGTGGTTTGTTTTTTGGTTGTTTTTTATTGCTTTACCAAACTTAAAAAAGTACATCTATATATCACCGGAAGCATATATTCATTGACAAAAGCAGTTTTATTAACCACTTCTTTTGCCTTTACCACCGATTTGGTTTTTAGTATTATCAAAGGTTTGGTAGTGGATTCTAATATCTCGTTTCACTTTGCTGATTTGCCCAAAATTAATATTTACTCCTTTTTGGGAATGACCATTATTGGAATATTGATGGGCGGCTTGTTTTATGTCTTTAGTTTTTTATATAAACAATCAGGATTCAGAAGTTTGGAGAAAAAGCAACTTCTCATCAGTATTCTTATTTCGTTTGCTTTTTATGCCCTTTTTCAAAGTATCAACGGGCATTTGCCTGCCATTTTAATTACTACGACATTAGCTTTATGTTCGTTAATTTTAGCATGGTTCGTTTACAAGCCGGCTATCAAAGATTTTTATCTCAACATATTGGTTTTGCTTGTAATTTCAGGGTTTTCGGCCTTTATTATCAATTACCAAAACAAAAAACATGAGCAGGAATATTTAAATTTGTTTGCAGATAAAATAATCACTAACCAGGACCAGGAAGCCGAAAGTAAGTTTGCCTCCATGGAGCAAGAGTTGATTAAAGAATTTATAACTCCTCAGGATTTTCAGGAATTTTTTAAGCGCCAGGACGAATACGAAAAACGGATAAAGAACCTTTTCTTTTCGGGATATTTGGATAAGTTTGAGTTAAAAATTTTAAGCTTTGACAGTACCGGTAGGTCCATCAATTTGGATACACGGTTTTCGTTTAAATTGCTTGATAAGATTTATTTGTTTGAGTCTTACCCAACCATCAGCAATCATTTTTATCAAATAAAAAATAAAACTGGAGTAAGGGGTTACATTGCCAAATTTGAAACTTGTAATTTGGAAGGTAGTTTTGGAACCGTTTTTTTGCTGCTGCAGCCCAAAATAATACAAAGCTCGCATTCCTATCCCGATATTTTTGAAGACAAAAAGCAGCAAAGCGCTTTTGATTTTAAAGATTATTCCTATGCCATTTATCAAGAGGCAAAATTGGTAAGCCAAAAGGGAGATTACCCTTACAGACTGGCTCTTCCCAAAGATGGAATTGGTAAAAATGAAGAACAATTTTTTGCATTAAGCGGCTACAGGCATTTTATAAATTTGCCCCAACCGGAGCTAACGATAATAATTAGTAAACGCCAGGATTATTTGGTAAAATCATTTGCCATGTTTTCATTTATGTTTATCTTTTTTACCATACTGGGAGTGGCGTTTGCCTTGCTTTGGACTATTATTTACATCACACGGTTTGGGTGGCAAAAATTTACAAGCAAGCATAGAACCAATTCCCCTTTGCTCGATATGCTGAATCGCACGGTTCCTTTCTTTAGTCCACGCAGGCAATTACTTAGTTCAAGAATACAGGTAAGTATGGTAGGGTTGGTATTTTTTGGTTTGGTGGTTTCGGTTTTCTTTACCATTCAGTATGTGAGGTATAATTACAACGAGCGGCAGCAAGACCAACTATTTTTAAAACTTAAAGAAATATTAAATCAGCTGGAAAATGAGCCCGACTTGCCACGAAAACTGAGAAACGATGGCCGACTGCGGGCTTTGGTAAATCAATTAAGTGATAACAACCGAATAGACCTAAACATTTTTGATCGCACCGGATTATTGCTGGCCTCCACTCAGCCAGATATTTATTCGCAGTATTTACTGGCACCTGTAATGCATCCCGAAGCGTTATTTAAATTGCGAAGTGAAAATGCCTCGCAATTACTGCAGCAGGAAAAAGTAACCGATTTTGAATATTTGTCGGGGTATGTTCCTTTATTTGATGATGAAAATGTAATTAAAGCATATCTCAATTTGCCTTATTTTACTGAGAAGTCGGAGATTGATAAGGAAATTTCATCCTTTTTGGATTCGTTGATTAATATTTATTTTTTGCTGCTTTTGATAGCCATTGTAATAGCCTATTTCATTGGTCAGCGTATTTCTTTGCCACTGCAGTTAATCCGTGAAAAATTATCCCAAACCAGTATTTCTTCCAAAAATGAAATTATAGAATGGAAGCGCGATGATGAAATAGGGCAACTGGTAAAACAATATAATAAGATGGTAATGGAACTTGAGGAAAGTGCCCATAAGCTTTCAGAATCGGAGCGGGAAGGAGCTTGGAAAGAAATGGCCCGGCAGGTGGCCCACGAAATAAAGAATCCATTAACCCCTATGAAACTGAACATTCAGCATTTGCAAAGGGCCTGGGGCAGCGATAAGGAAAAACTGGATACCACATTTAAAAGGGTTACCGAGGTATTGATAGAGCAAATTGAAAGTTTGAGCCGCTTAGCTACTGAGTTTTCATCGTTTGGAAAAATGCCTACCGACCAGTTTGTGAATTGCCGCATAGACGAAATTTTACGTTCTACTATTCATTTATTTGAACAATCAGAAAATGTGGAATTTATTTATGAAAATCACTTTGATGCCGCCATCGTATTTACCGACCCCGATCAAATAGGCCGCGTATTTACCAATATTTTAAAAAATGCCATTCAAAGTATTCCTTCGGAAAGGGAGGGGGTTATAACCATTAGTTATGAACTGCATAAAAAGGAAGTCACAATTAAAATTACTGATAATGGTGGCGGAATGAGCGATGATATAAAGGCTAAAATATTTGTTCCAAGTTTTAGTACCAAAAATTCAGGAATGGGATTGGGTTTAGCCATATCAAAAAAAATAATTGATAATAGTCAAGGAAAAATTTGGTTTAGTTCTCAAAAAGGGAAAGGCAGCACATTTTATATTTCCCTGCCAGTAAAGTAATTATGCAATTAGGTTGCTTTTTTTCTGCAAATTGTGCCTAATAGAAATCGTAATTTAAAATATTTTAAAAATTGGCTTGGTATTTTTAAATAAAATAACCACTTTTGCAGTCCCAAAAAAATAACCAAAAATGTCAAGGGTTTGTGATTTAACAGGAAAGAAAGCATTAGCGGGAAACAACGTTTCGTTTTCGAATGCGAAAACAAAGCGTAGGTTCTACCCGAACTTGCAAACAAAAAAATTCTTCATACCAGAGGAAGGTGAGTGGATTACTCTAAAGGTATCTACCAGTGCATTAAGAACTATTAACAAGAAAGGAATTTCTGCTTGTTTAAATAATTTATTTACCAAAGGAAAAATATAATTAGAAATGGCAAAGAAAGGAAACCGAGTACAGGTAATAATGGAATGCACAGAGCATAAGAATAGTGGAATGCCAGGAACTTCGCGTTACATTACCACTAAAAACAAAAAGAATACAACTGAGAGGTTAGAATTGAAAAAATTTAACCCTGTATTAAAGAAAGTTACACTTCATAAAGAAATTAAATAAGCCATGGCAAAGAAAGTTGTTGCAACACTGAAAACCGGAACTGGAAAAGAATGGGCCAAAGTTATTAGAGCTGTTAAAAGCCCAAAAACAGGAGCTTACACCTTTAAGGAAGAAATGATGCCATCAGAGATGGTGAAAGAAACCTTTAAATAATTTTTAAATATGATTTTTTTAAAAGGCTTTCCGATTAATTACGGAAAGCCTTTTATTTTTTAGTTTGTTTTAAAGTAAAGACCAATGGGAATTTTTGATTTTTTTAAACGAAATAAAACCGAAGAGGAAAAAGAAAGCCTAACCAAAGGATTGGAAAAAACCAAGACCAGTTTTTTAACCAAGCTTTCAAGCATTTTTTTTGGGCGAACCAAAATTGATGATGATTTTTTGGATGATTTGGAAGAAACCTTGGTATCTGCTGATGTTGGTATAGAAACAACGCTTAAAATTATTAAACAATTTGAGAGTAGGGTAGCTGTTGAAAAATACACCGGAGTAAATGACTTAAACCGAATTTTAAAGGAGGAAATAAGCATCTTACTTCAATCTCATAATGAAAAACTAAAAGTTGGAGTGAGTGCCAAGCCTTATGTAATAATGGTAGTTGGGGTAAATGGCGTTGGTAAAACAACAACCATTGGCAAGTTGGCCAATAAGTTTAAATCCGAAGGATTGAAAGTTGTTTTAGGTGCTGGTGATACCTTTAGAGCGGCAGCGGTTGATCAATTAAAAATTTGGAGTGAACGCTCGGGTGTTGGGTTTATTTCAAAAGGAATGAATACCGACCCGGCTTCTGTAGCTTATGAAGCTGTGAAATACGGATGTGATAATGATACGGATGTGGTGATAATAGATACTGCGGGACGATTGCATAATAAAGTGAGTCTGATGAATGAATTGTCTAAAATCAAACGCGTGATGCAAAAAGTGAGGGAAGATCTGCCTCATGAAATTCTTTTGGTATTGGACGGAACCACCGGGCAAAATGCATTTGAACAAGCCAAACAATTTACAGCTGCTACCGAGATAAATGCTTTAGCAATTACAAAGCTGGATGGAACGGCTAAAGGCGGAGTGGTTATTGGTATTTCTGACCAGTTTAAAATTCCGGTAAAATATATTGGTGTTGGGGAGAAAATGACTGACTTACAGGTTTTTGATCCTGAAATTTATGTTGAATCCATATTTGGATAATCTATGAAAACAAAAACAAGAGTTAAAAATAAGATAAACATTATTACCCTAGGGTGTTCAAAAAACCTTGTGGATTCTGAACTTCTGTTAAGTCAATTAAAAGGAAATAATATGGATGCCCACCATGAAAGGGCTAAGGACGATGCTAATATTATTGTAGTAAATACTTGCGGTTTTATTGAAACTGCCAAGCAGGAAAGTATTAATACGATATTACAATATGTGGAAGAAAAGGAAAAGGGAAACATCGATAAATTGTATGTTACCGGATGTCTTTCGCATCGTTATAAAGATGATTTGGCTGCCGAAATTCCGCAAGTTGACTCTTGGTTTGGGACATTGGAACTGCCCGGATTATTAAAAACATTGGGAGCCAACTACAAACACGAACTAATAGGCGAAAGACTTATTACCACACCGTCTCATTACGCTTATTTTAAAATTTCGGAAGGCTGCAATCGCCCATGTTCGTTTTGTGCTATTCCCTTAATGCGAGGTAATCACGTTTCCAAATCCATTGAAGATTTAGTGAAAGAAGCTAAAGGTTTGGCTCGTTCAGGCGTAAAAGAACTTTTATTAATTGCTCAGGACTCTACCTACTATGGTTTGGATTTATATGGCGAACGAAAGTTAGCTGATTTATTAAACCATTTGGCGGATGTGGAAGGAATAGATTGGATACGTTTGCATTATGCCTATCCATCACAATTTCCAATGGATGCGTTAGAAGTAATGGCTAAAAGGGATAACATTTGTAATTATTTAGATATTCCATTACAACATATTTCAGATAATATGTTAAAAACCATGCGACGCGGAATAACAAAACGCCGAACCATGGAATTAATTGATACCATTAGGCAAAAAGTTCCGGGTATTTCTTTAAGAACTACTATGTTGTTGGGTCATCCAGGCGAAACGGATGCTGATTTTAAAGATTTGATGAAATTTGTTGAAGACTATGAATTTGACAGATTAGGCGTTTTTACATACTCGCATGAGGATAATACACATGCCTATTCTTTGGCTGATGATGTTCCGACTGATGTAAAAGAAGAACGTGCCGATGAACTGATGAATTTGCAACAGGAAATTTCTTTAAAAAAGAATGAGGAAAAAATTGGAAAGACTTTCAAAGTTCTTTTTGATAGAGTAGACGGAAATTATTTTATAGGAAGAACCGAAGCGGATTCACCGGAAGTGGATAACGAAGTGTTGGTTTTGAAAAAAGATAACTTTGCCCGAATTGGTGATTTTGCCAATGTGAAAATTACAAGTGCCGAAGATTTTGACCTTTACGGAACTATCGTAAATGATTGAAAACGAATATATCCCAATAACTGAAACGCCTTATGTTAGTAAGCTGGCAAAGGATTATTTATTGGGAAAAGATATAGGGATAAATAATCCACTTGTTACAGATTATGAAGGCATTTTAGAACTTGCTAAGGTTAGAAATTTTAGTGAAACAAGCAGAAATACTTTAGTTAAGGCTTTACTGAATCAGTATGATCAAGACGGTATTCCGTTGGGTAAAAATTCCAAGGTTTACCAAAATATTATTTCTTTCAAGGAATCAAATACCTTTTCATTCACCACAGGTCAGCAAATACATATCTTTTTGGGGCCTTTATTTTTTATTTATAAAATTCAGTCATTGCTTAGGCATGTTAAAAATTTTAATGCGTTAAGTAATACAATTAAGGCTGTTCCTGTTTTTTGGATGGCTAGTGAGGACCACGATTTAGAAGAAATAAATTTTGTTAAACTTTATGGTGAAAAATACACTTGGGAAGCTGAATCTGGAGATGCCGTTGGAAGGATTCGTTGTGAAGGATTGCCAGAACTTATTGATAGGTTAGAAAATAGAGCCGATAAAACCGAAGAAAATAAAAAACTCTACAGTCTTTTTAGGAAATATTATACAAATGATAAAGCTTTGGCTGCAGCTTCAAGAGGTTTGTTGAATGAAATTTTTGGAGAAGAAGGATTAGTAATTATAGATCCGGATGATAAAATTTTGAAGAAAAGTTTTTCAGGAATTGCAAAAAAAGAAATAGAGGAAAAGATTTTATTTAATAGTTACAATGAGCAAAATAGATTACTGAAAAGACATGGCTTTGAACCTAGAGTAAAAGCTCAGGAAATAAACTTCTTTTGGTTAGAAAATAGCAAACGCATAAAACTAAAAGTTAAAAATGAAAAAATAGTTAAGGGTGATTCGGAGGAAGAATTGTCCATAGATCAAATTTTAACTAAAATTGAGAATCTCAGTCCTAATGTAATAACCCGGCCACTTTATCAGGAAACCATACTCCCAAATCTTTTATATCTAGGAGGAGCGGCAGAAGTAGAATATTGGTTGTCATTACAAGATGCTTTTAAAATGCTTGGACTTAAATATCCGGCTTTAATTCAAAGAGACTCGGTAATGCAACTTTCAATAAAAAATATAGATTTTATAGAAAAGATAGGTTTTGATTGGAAGCAACTCTTTAAAAAAGAATCAGATTTGGTAGATGATTATCAGAAAATTAGTAATACGAATTCTTTTGTCTTAAAAGAGAAGGTAAATATTATACAAGCAAATGTGAAACATTTAGGTGACCAGTTTACCCTAAATGAAATAAAGTCAGGATTGGTATTTAAGGAGTTACACGAACTTCAAAAAGGAATTACAAGATTAACTAATTTATTATCTGAAGAAGAATTAAAGAGATCAATGGAAAATCCAGTTCTTAAAAAACTTTTTAAATTGAAAGAAAGATCCTTTGACACTAGGCAAGAGAGAGAAATATATTTAGTTGCGGATCCAGATAAATTGACTCTGGCTTTATCTAGTTATGTTAAATGTTCTTCCTTTTTGATAAAAATTATTTTATGAGGAAATAGTAACAATATTGGCATTTTAGAAAAAAAATTCTCTTATATTCGACGCATTAAAAAAAAAATCTAATTTGATTAATTTTCTTCAAAAAAACAATAATTGAAAAAGCTAATTTTAATAATAATTATTTTTGGTTCACTTTGTGCTTTTTCTCAAAAGCAACCAGTTTATTATGATGCTTATCAGTCTGTTAAGAAAAATTCCCTAAAGTTTAATTTAGGTCCAACTCTTTTTCACGGAGACGCAGATCAAGGCAAACCCGGGGGGGCTTTTGTTGGATTGGGATATAAATATTCTTTTTCACCTGCATTTGGGATATGTGTTGGTGGAAATATAGGTTTATTAAAAAGTAGCAGAAATAAAAGGACAAGTAAATATTCTTTTAGCGGTTTTTATAATTCATGGGATTCCGAAGGTAAAGGAGATGATTATGATTTTAAAAACAAGTTTTGGAATTTGGATATGACAGCTCAGTTGGTAATGAATAATTTATCATTTGTCAGAAAACCAAGACCATGGCATTTTTATTTATTGGCTGGTGTAGGATTTATGCATAATAATACTGAAGGTACACTAAAAGGGCGGAGTAAGCAGTCTCTATTTTCGGGGAATCGAAATAATAGTGATACAATCTTTTTATTTAAAGGTTACAACACTCATGTGCCCTTTGGATTTGGTATATCCAAAAAAATAAATAATAGGTTTGATATTGGGTTTGAATATAGGTATAATGTAACTAGAAAGGACTTGATAGATGCCTTTAGTTTTGCTGTATGGTCAAATAGAACCTTTGATTCATATTCTTTACTAGGATTACACGGTAGTTATAAGTTTGGTAAAACAGATAATGAACAGCATATGGATTGGATTAACCCAACTCAGAAAATAGTAGAAGAAGGTGAAAACGCAATAGCGGATTCAGATAGTGATGGAGTGGCGGATAAATTTGATGCAGAACCTGCAACTCCAAAGGGTATCCAAGTTTATGGCAATGGTGTTGCAATTGATTCAGACGGGGATAAAGTTCCGGATTATAGAGATGATGAAAAATTATCACCTTGTGATCAGGTAGATGAAAATGGTAAAGTTTATGATATGGATGGTGATGGTGTTCCAGATTGTAAAGATGAAGAATTTGACACACCAGCCGGCAGCTTAGTTGATAGAACCGGCCGTAAGCTTGAAATAAAATCGGGTGCAAGTGGGGGGGGGGGGTCATGTTGTGATTGCAATGATGTAACACTTCCTTCTGTTTTTGTAGATGAAGATAATGAATTTAGGCCAGAGGCATTTGTTGCCATTTACTTAATCGGTAATAAGATGCAGCAGTGTCCTGATTTGTCAATAGATATAATTGGATATTATGGCATGAATAAATCATCAGAGCAAAGTGCACGCACAAAAACTAATGTTGTTATAGAATATTTGGTTACCTATTTTGGTATATCAAGATCTAAGTTTTATGTGCAAACCAAGCCTGAAACAATGGGAGGTAAATATTCAAAACAACGAATAGATATTAAAGCTAAGAAATAAGTTATTAAAGCATAAAAAAAACGCCATTAAAATTTAATGGCGTTTTTTTTATGCTAGTACTTCTGCCAAAATAGAGGGTGATTTTATTTTCCTGCCTTTAAGAATATGTATTTCATAATAGAGTAATAAAATATTAAATATTTCTTTTTTGTGCGAAATCTTAAATATTTTTAAATCAGAATGATTTTGAACTTCTAGCAGTATTTTATGGAGTTCATTGCTCAATATTTCTGATAATTCCTCAGTTAAGTGCAGTTGCGATTTATAAAACCTGCCCTCATTTAAATTAAAAATATCACCTTGCTTCCAAATTTCTAGGTTAGGAAACCAACCTGAGAATTTTAGATAATGGCATAAAAAAAGTAATGGAACATTTCCTATTTCATCTTTCGAATTTTCTAAATCAAGAATTGACTGTTTTAGAAATTGGTAAACAATTATATCCTTCAAATCGTCTTCATTGGTTTTTGAAATTATTTCGAGAATAAACTGAAGAATTGCATTCTTTCTCATATCAATGTGTATTTGAATCAAAGGCATCACAACCTTTAATTCTTTAACACGTTGGAGGGTCGAATTTGGTTTTTGATAAATAACCATTTCAACAATATTGCCCGATGAGATGTGCGAAGGCCTTATAATACTTGATTTTCTATTTAGTCCTTGAATAATGTAAGAACTTAAGCCATGCTCTACAGTAAACAT
Organism: Chitinophaga pinensis; assembly: GCA_945897885.1. Lineage (GTDB taxonomy): Bacteria > Bacteroidota > Bacteroidia > NS11-12g > UBA9320 > JABWCE01. Next base: position 39,407 of record CAMDGU010000016.1, on the reverse strand, counting down.
TTTGCTAATAACTGAAGATTCGCCATAGCGGGTATTTTTTATACAAATGGCTTCGGTTTTTAGTATCATTTATAATTGGTTTTATACAATTCATAATCTTCAATAGAAGTTATTTTAACCAAGCCTGACGGTAGTTTGGAATCTTTTTCTAAATAGTGAATGTAGTAAGCATCTAAATTGGGTAAAGATGATGGAATGTCTGAAATTTCCCAAGTTTCATTTTTTAAAAGTTTGTTGAATTTTAAATAACTATTCATGCGGCTAGACGTTATTATCGTAACTTTATTATCTTTAAAATAGTTTGAAAAGTAACGGCCTTGAACATAATCCTCCTTACAAATTTTATCATACCAAAGCATTTGTTTTTTCCACCCAAAGTGAATTAGCCCGGCATAAATAATACAGAAACCCAATAACCATTTCGATATTTTAAGTTCATTAATACCAATGCCAATTAAAAAGAGAATTGGAATCAAAAGGTAAATCCAGGTTCGTTCAACAGGCAATACTTTATGAATGAAAATAATTATTGGGACGGAAATTATTAAAAAAAAACAGAGGTAGATGTATTTTCTTACCATAGGGTTTTTAAACATTGGAATTAGTAAAAGTCCTACAGCAATTAGTGCCAAATAGCCAAAATTACTTCCAATAAAAAAGGAAATCGTATTAGTAAGGTGCATACCTATTCCTTCAAAAATTTTATCATAGCTTAATGATTGGACAAACTTATTACTAGTTACTGATTTTATGCCACTCACAACAAAAACAGGCAAATAGAATATTAGAGTTAAAATGCATGTAATTACTCCAAATTGTATTGTTTTAAAAATGCCATGAGTATTTTTAATTATAATAAAGAATAATAAGGCAAAACCAAACAAGCTAACAAATGGATACAAATAAATTGGGATGGTATAAAATCCCAAAACAGATGAAAGCATTAGATAATACCATACCTTTTTGTTGTTAGAATTTTGAAGTATTTGGAGTAGTGAAAAGAAACCAACAGTGAAAAATAGTAAGATGAGAGAATATCCCCGGGCTACAAATCCATAATAAACTAAAGGAAAACTGAAGGCAAATAAGAGTGATACACACCATGCAGAAATAGGGCTTACAAATTTTCGTAAGCAAAAGAAAAAGGTTGATATTGCCAAAATATTTGAGAACAAAGCCGCCAACCTTAAATTGGTCAGTATGTCAAAAGGCAGAATTTTTGTAATTTGAGTGAGATGAGAAAATAGAATATGGTTATTGGAGGTGGGGTAAAAACAAGCTGCCAAGAATGGATTTTTAGAAGTAAAGGCCAAATAAGTCCAGGCTTCATCGTATATAACATCAGTATTATAACTTAGCCAAAGACGTTGAATAATTAGGGTTAATAAAAACACACCGAACCCTATTTTTTCATTATTGCCCAAAATTTTAAAGCTTTTCCAAAGCCATTGAGGAAACTCAATAAAAGGTGTGAGGCAAAATTTTAAAGCTTTTAAGTAGTGCGGTTTTTTAAATGCAATTATTAAAAGCGTGGCCTGAAAAATTAATAAAAATAGAAAAAGCCATTTTAATTGTGAAACTATATGTGGGGTAATAAGGGTTAAAAATTTTTCTTTTTGATTTCCGTTAATACCTAATATCTGAATACAATTATTTGTGAAACCGGTATATGAACCAAATTGAATCCAAGAAAATAATACCGCCCAAAAGCCAATAAAAAATGCGTTTGTATATTTAAATAGCCGCCGCATCAATTCACAAAAAACAGCTTACTTACTTTACTGTCCTTGTCTTCTTTATTACTGCTAAATATTAAGTAAATACCTGTTTGAGGTCTTTTGCCATTAAACATTTTTCCATTCCAAGTGGCTATTCCTCCATTCGATAAAGTTTCATAAATAATTTTACCCGATACGTCTGTTATCTTTACAGTGGCATAATCCGGTAAACCTTGGATGGTAATATCGCCATCATAGTTTTCATACACAGGGTTAGGGTATATTTTAACCTCATCGCCATGTGTATCACTGGCATCTGTTGCATTTCCCCCGTAGGATATTAAACCGTTTTGGGTTCCAAAAAATACTTCACCCGATACACCATTTACCCCAATCGACTTAATAATATTACTTGGCAATGGTGAATTGTCAACGGTAAAATGGTTTAATACACTTGTTCCATCTTTTTCTATCAAAAAGGCCCCGTTATTAGTGGCTACCCATTTCCTATTAGCACCATCGATGCACATGTCATTTATGGTTTCGCTACCTAATAGATAGCCAACCACCCCATTTTGATCTACAATAATACGTTGTGCATCTTCTTCAAGATCAAATGCTCTGGCAGGGTTAAAAAAAACAGCCAAACCTTCGTCGGTTCCTATCCATATTTCATTGTCCTTGTCTACTATTAAAGTATTTACACGATTTGAAGGCAAATCGCCAACTCCTTTTCCTTTCATTAATAATCGCTGGCGTTGCGGGCTTCCTTTTGTCGCTTCTTTAAATATAGCTATACCTGAACTTCCAATTCGCGGTGTTACCATCCATTTTTGGTCTAAATCATCAATTACCATCTCTCCAACAGATTTGGTACTGATTTTATACGATTGCCATGCACCATTAGTTAATCTAACAGAAACACAGCTATCGGCATCATAATTGGCGGCCCATAAATTATTCTTACTATCCATTGCCAAACCGGGAACTATAGTGTATAAACCGGCTTGTTTTCGTAAGGTACTATTGTATGAATCAAACCGTTCCACAAATTTACCATTTTGAAAGCGGGCAATGCCTGTAGCATGGCTTCCCAACCAGGTTTCACCCGTTGTTTTATTTATGGCAATACTCGAAAAATCATACATCGAAATTAGATCTTGAGGAGCCTTAGGGCGATTTTCCCATTTATTATCTTTAAAATGGTAATACCCTGCTCCATTAAAAGTTGGCCCAAAAACAAATCCCGGCCCTCCGCTGGTTACCCAAATTTCATCCCCCCAGCCAGCAATAGTATTTGTTGAGATGCTGTTTGGTCCGTTAATTCCAAAATAGCCGTAATTGCCATTGGGTTTAATATTAAAAAAACCTAAGCCATCTCCTCCCGTCCACAATAGGTTGTTTCTGTCAATGATTCCAAATGCAACCGCATTTTCCCTAATACTATCTATGGCTCCACCTGTTTTTGAAATAATATAACCGCCCCAATGTGTTTCAATGAGTTTGTTATGACATAACTCAAGGCTTACCACATTTTTTTTGTTTCCACCTCTTACATTCTTCCATATACTGCCATCAAAAATTTGATAAATAGAATCATTAACAGCGTATAAATTACCGTCAAATACCCGGAGCAACTTGCTTTCAATGCCCGGTTTTACAAGTTCCCAATTCTGAAAATCGCTTAAATTTACTCCTGTGGCTTTGGCCCGTAAAATACCTTTATTGGTTCCTGCATACAGATGGTTATTGTAATGAATAACTGAAAAAACAGGAACAACTGCACCCGAAGGGCCTATGTTTTGGTATGAATCACTTATCTCAAGTTTATTTATATCAATTAAAATTATTCCAAAGCTGCTTGATAAATAAGCTTTGCCATCAAAATATTGAAGGTCATAAAATTCTTTTTCGCCTAAGATGCTTTTTCGTAAAATATCAGGGATATTTTGAATAGAATTATCTGTTAAATTAAGAATGTCAATATCGCCTGTGGCATATACAAATATCATTTTGTTAAGAGGTTCGATATACCTCATAATTGAAATATCTATATCACTAAAACCATTTACTTTTGAGTATTTACTTATTTCACCGCTTGGCTGGTGGTAGGTTATAAATCCTTTTTCGGGCATTACATAAATAAAATCTCCGGCTTCCTGTATTTGCTTTACATCCTTATATGGAAAATGCGTTCGCCAGCGACCTACTCCATTATAGTTTGTTTTTTCCTGAGCCCAAATAAGTATTGGAAATAGAAGTATGAGAGGGATTAAAATGAGTCGTTTGGTCATTGAACAGATAGAACGGTAAATTTAGGAAAAAATTTTTCTACTAATGCTTTTTCCGGCAATTGACAAAATAAATACAATTCCAAAAAGCCATGCGGCCATTTTGCCAATATAATCGCCATATTGGGTATAAAAAGTCAATTGTTGAGAAGAATCAATTTTATAAGTAACGGTAGCCGGCTGCCACCAAGGCGTTTCGCCCTGTATGTTTCCCTTTTTATCAATAATGCAACTGGTGCCGGTATTGGTGCATCTCACCACATCGCGACGGTTTTCTATGGCTCTTAAACTGGCATATAGTTTATGGTGCCTGTATCCGGGAGTATTGCCCCACCAGCCGTCATTGGTTAAAATAAAAATGGTATTGGCTCCATTTTTTACAAAGGATGAAACGTATTCACCAAATATGCTTTCGTAGCAAATGAGCGGTGCGGCTCCAATTTTCGTGTTTGAATAAAATACTCTGGCCAGAGTATCTTCACCTAAGCTACCACTTATTCCTCCCAAATCAATGGCATAATTTTCAAGAAAACTAAATACTTTGGTATAAGGCATTTTTTCAACGCCGGGTACAAGTTTTGATTTGCGATAAATGTCAATAACCCCCGATTGATTCATTACAATGGATGAATTGTAAACATCATAATACTTGCCTGAGTAGTGTCTTCTGGAAGTGCTTGTTCGGTTGGTTGAATCAAAAAAACGATAGGTATTACTGCCTGAAACCAAGGTGAGTTTTGGGTATTTTTTAAGCCATTGCTTCAACATGATATAGGTTGTAGCATTGTTTACATAAGCTTCTTCGCAATTTTCGGTAAGGCCGGTTTCAGGAAACAAAAGAAACTCAGTATTTGAATCTACCTGAGTTTCGGCCATTTTTATAAAGTAATTAACCTCTGAAATAGGGTCTTCAGCTTCAAATTTTTTATAGGGGTCAATATTTGGTTGAACCACCACCACATTTTTTGAAGGTTTTTTTTCAATAATGGGATTTACCAAAACAAGAAGCGAAATGGAAATGGGTAATACAATTGCCGAAAGTGTAACCCAATGGTTTCGTTTGGTTTTATTAATGTAATATGAAAATGCCAAGGCATTCACAACAAGTATCCATAATGTTCCTCCTAATGTTCCTGTGTATTCATACCATTGTATTGCTTGAGGAAACACGGCTAATCCGTTTCCAAGATTAAGCCAGGGGTAGGCAATTTCCCAATTAAGATGCAAATACTCCATAGCCAGCCAGCTTATTATCCATGCGGTTAGGCCAGTTTCAAGGCCATAATTTTTTTTTACCCTTCGATAAAAAACAAATGGAAGTAACATTAGGCCCGAATTGGCCAAAAGCATGGCAATACAACCTTCGGGCGAGGCATTCCACACCCACCAGGTAGTGCCAATATTCCATAGTAAAAGCGAAACGTAAACCTTTAATCGGTACCATTTTTGGGCCTCTTGTTCCAGTAATAACAATGGAATAAACCCAAACAGCAATAAAATACCGTTAGGGAGTGGCGGCCATCCAACTGCGAGTATAAGTGGCGAAAGGAGAATTAAGAGGAGTTGCTTTTTCAAGTTACGAGCAAAGATAGGATAGCAATATCTAATAATAATCAACATAACGCATCCTTAACTTTTTTACAATATTTACTCAAAATCCTTAGCTTTGAAACAAGTTTATGTTAAGTAAGGATTATTAAAATGTTAAATATTTTAAGAAAAAGCAATTTGTATAGTAAGTTTTTTGTTGTCTCTCTTTTTGTTTCTTTAACTTTTTGTAGTAAAGCCAAGCCAATGGTTTTATCTCAAAAAGAAATAAAATCCCCGCCATCTCGTATTATCCGAACCTGCTGCTCCTTTGGGTCCAATCTTCACATTTTATCAATCGAAAAGATAAAAATAAACGATGTAAGCAGTATTGATAGGGTAGGGCCTCATAAATATTTGGGGAACACTGCTGAGGGCAATGGCATTGTGTATACCAAGCTTGGTGGGTTTATTGATTTGGGTCATTTAAGAGATCAGGCTGATTGGACAGCTTATTTATATTCCATTATTTTATTAAATAAAGAACAGGGAAAGGTGAAACTTAATTTGGGAATTGAGGGTGGAAAAAAGACCATATCTGTAAACCTATCTAAAACCATGGACAGTTTGGATGCCATTTATTTGGCAGGTAAAATTGCCTATGATTTATCTGTATGGCATGAGATTTCTACCTGGTTTGGTGCTTCTTATGTTCCATTTGTGCCCGAAAGGTATTCCAGTTTTTCGGTAGAAGATATTTACAGCAACCTGATGGGGGTTACCCTAGGAATAGAAGCTTTAAAAAGTAATTTGCCTTATGAAGAAGCGATGACCATATTTTTGGCCGATAAATTAAAGCAAATGGAAGTAGTTAAAACTGAAAAGGAAACCTATGATGCCATGGAAGCCACGCGCAATATTTGGTGGACTCGTGAAAAATCATTGCCAAGTCGTAAAATATTAATAAGGCACCAATGCGAAGCCTATCCAGGTGCAAGTCCATGTTTGATACCAAGCAATGATACAATAAATCCGTATCGGTTGGTTTTAATAGAAAGCACAAAAAATGGAGAGCCTCTGAGTAATTTTTATGAGCTTAAAATAAAGTTAAACCTCATAATTTCGGAGAAAAAAACCGTAAAGAAATACAACAAGAAAGTAATTACGCAGCACGATTTTATTCCATTATTAAAGGAAATAGAATTGGAAATGGCTGAGGAATTTAAATCGTTATAAAGAATATTACTTATTACTAATGTTATGGCCCATAGGGGCAAATGTTTTAAGATAGAAAGATATTGGTAGCCTCAGCCCCGTCGGGGCTGCCCAAAAAAAACAGGAAGGATAGCCCCTGCGGAGCAAACAAACTAATAAAAATGGTTACAAAAAGATAACGCTTATGGGGTAATTTTTTTACTTTCAAGTGCTAATTTAAACTTGATATTTATTCTTATTCATTGGCTAAACCCAACAACAATATCTGTTAAAGTGCACATTAGTGAACTGATAAAAAAATACTACTTTTGTCATCATGTCTAATCGTATTGCTGTATTACCTGGAACATTTGATCCCTTTACCAATGGGCATTTGGATATTGTTTTAAAAGCATTAAAACTATTTGATGTGGTAATAATTGCCATTGGGCACAATGCCCATAAAAAGCACCTTTTTTCGGTAGAAAAACGCACCGAATGGATTAAGGCCATATTTGCCAATGAACCCAAAGTTAAGGTAGATTCTTATTCAGGACTTACCAGTGTTTTTTGTAAAAATAATAATGCCGATTTTATAGTTCGAGGACTTCGCAACAGTTATGATTTTGAGTATGAAAAACAAATAGCCCGGGTAAATGAACACCTAAACGAAGGCATGCTAAATGTGTTTTTAATAAGCGATGAAAGTGTGAGTTCAGTCAGTAGCACAATTGTACGCGACCTTATTATTTATGATGGCGATTACAAAAGTTTTATTCCAAAAGAGATTGTGATTGATGTAAAACCGCTGCTATAGAAGGATAGGTTTCTAATGCATCCACGTTTAATTTTTTAAAATTTACCCAAATTGCTTCCGTTATATTTTCCTCTGCCTGAGGAATAAGTTTTTCATTTCCTTCATACGTCATCCAATACCAATAAGATGTTTTAAGTGCCCAGCTATTTTTGTAGGGATACACATGATAAGAAGTTTTCAATTTTTTAACAATTTTAACTCCCGTTATTCCACATTCTTCCTCTACTTCTCTAATAGCACCTATTGGCTTGGTTTCCCCTACCTCCAGTTTTCCTTTTGGTAGGTCCCATTTTCCCAATCGTTTTATAAGTAGCACTTCATTCTTTTTATTTAATACCAATCCCCCTGAAGCCTTAATATGTATAAAGTGCTTTTTTATTTGCTTTAAAATTTCAGAGCTATCCCCTGTTATCAAACCTTTATAATTTTTTGAATTAAGAAATAAATCAATAATAAATTTAAGTTCTATAGCTTTAGGTGATTCATAAATATGTGAATAACCTTCTTGGTTTCTGATGGAAATATTGAGTTGGTTTTGTTCGTAAAAAATGGTTTTCATATGATAATCTCTGTAAGTTTGCACACCTATTATGAATTCTGAAATATCCTCAAAAATAGCCCAATATTTATTGGAAGCCAAAGCTGTAAAATTAAGTCCTGAAAACCCTTTCACATGGGCTTCAGGTTGGAAATCGCCTATATATTGTGACAACCGTGTTACCCTTTCATTTCCGCATATTCGCAGTTTTATTAAACAATCTTTGGCTGCAGGTATAAAAGAACATTTTCCGGATACTGAAATTTTGGTAGGTGTGGCTACGGCCGGAATAGCAATTGGAGCCTTAGCTGCCGATGAACTTAATTTACCTTATGCCTATGCCCGTCCTAAGCCTAAAGAGCACGGTTTAAAAAATCAAATTGAAGGTAAAATCGAACCAGGACAAAAAATTGTGGTTATTGAAGATTTGATTTCTACCGGCGGCAGTAGCCTAAAAGTGGTAGATTATTTAAGAGAAAACGGGTATAATGTGTTGGGTATGGCTGCTATATTTACCTATGGATTTGCTGTGGCCGATGAAAGCTTTAAAAATGCAGATTGCCCCTATTTTACTTTAAGTGATTATTCAATTTTAGTTCAGGAGGCTTTAAAATCAGGATTTGTAACCGAACAACAAATTAATAGCCTATCTGAATGGCGAAATAATCCAGCTATCTGGAAACAATAACTATTTTTTAAAAAAACTATATACCTTTAGCAACTTTATTGTTTAAAAAATTAACCATAAAAATATACGTCCTTCGGGACTTTTAGCAGACATAATTATTGGTGCTGGACCTGTTTTTGCCCTTCAAAATATTAATTTTTAAAAAAATGGCTTATAATGCATTATCGGTTCAAAGCTCAACCATTTGTAATTTATCACAAAATGCCAGCATCAAATGTTATAACTAAAATTATAGCTAGTTAAGCTGATTATAGTGCTGCAATTAGCAAGCATCAGCAAGCTCATCCAACTAACGAAACACGTTTAACATGGGGTGGCTGCATTGGGAAAACCTATTTAATAGCCAATATCAATTCCCTTTGACCCGAGTCAACAGAAGTTAATTTCAAATCAAAGTAATAATAAAACTGGCATATACTTTCAAGGAGGTATTTACAATGTTGTTACCGGTGAAGCCGGTAATGAAAAATTATACATAAGAACCGGTACTGCAATTGATGCATTTTGCCCTAAGCGTTGTAATTAAAAAATTACTTACAATATTTTTGAATAAACTCGGCAGCCATTTCACCACTTTGCTTAAACTCTTTGCAGGCTTGAACTATATTATCAAGGTTTATTTCGGCTATCCCCAAATTATAATGGACTAACTCTGAATCTAAATAATTGCGCTTTAAGGCTATTGTAAAATCACTTTTTGCTTGTGCAAAATCTTTATTTTCTAAATAATACACACCTCTAAAAAAGAACAATCGAGCGTCAGTATTATTTAGCTTTATAGCACTAGTATAATCTTCAATAGCTGCACTATATATTTCTAACAGAGCATAAGCTTCGCCGCGTTTCAAATAAGCTATGTAATTACTTTTATCATTAATAAGGTAAACGTTGTAATCTTCTATGGCTTTTCTATAACTACCCTTTGAAAAATAGTAGTGCCCCCGTGTAAGAAATAATTCAACATTATCGGGAGAAAGACTTATAGCTGTAGTAATATCGCAGATAGCACCTGCCGTATCTTGCATTCTTAATTTAACATTACTTCGGGTTTCATAATCACCAGCTGTGGTAGGATTAAAACTCAAATACATCTCCAAATCCTTATCTGCCAAATCCAAAAAATTAAGTTTTAAAAGCGTATTACTTCTTGCCAAATAACCATCAGGATCATTAGGTTTTGCATTTAAATAACGATTAAAATCTTTTAATGCGGCAGTATAATCGCGTGTTAAATAGTTTAAAAAACCTCTGTTAAAATAGGCATCCACCAAGTTAGGCTTCAAACTTAGGGCATTATTAATATCTAAATATGCTTCAGGAAATGAAAGCAACTCGCCATATACAGAACCACGACCAAGGTATGCTTCAGCATATTCGGGATTAAGGCCAATAGCAGAAGTGTAATCTTTAATGGCTCCCAGCATATTACCTTCTTCCATTTTATTATTTCCACTTTGAACCCACTCTTCAGCCGTTTGAGAATACCCAGTTTTCCCAATTGAAATAAAAAGGAATATTGCTATGAGTTTTCTTACCATTCTTGATTTGTTAAAAGCAAACAAATTTAAGAACGAATATTTTTATTAATTCAGCATAGGTCAAACCATATTTCCACACTTTATGTTGTTATTACATATTATTGTACATTATTTAGTTTTCAAAGAAAATGAGATCAAAACGTCAAAAATTATTTTTAGTTCTGGGTGGTTTTTTCATTATAAACGCCATAGTTGCTGAATTCATAGGGGTAAAAATATTTTCATTAGAGGCCACCATGGGTTGGCAACAGTTTAAAATTCCGCTTTTTGGTTCTGTTTTTTCATTTGACCTTACAGCCGGAGTATTGTTATGGCCTGTGGTTTTTATTATGACAGATGTAATTAACGAACATTTTGGAGTAAAAGGAGTAAAATTCCTTTCATGGTTGGCAGCAGCATTAATTATTTATGCTTTTTTTATGGTATTTATTGCCATAAGTTTAGTACCCGCTTCATGGTGGTCGAGTTCACAAACACAAAACGGTGTAGTTGATATGCAATTGGCTTTTAAGTCAATCTTTGGTCAAGGTTTATGGATTATTGTAGGTTCTCTTATTTCGTTTTTAGTAGGTCAGATTTTGGATGCCATTATTTTTCAAAAAATTAAACAGATTTATAGTCATAAAATGTTGTGGTTGAGGGCTACCGTTTCTACTTTATTTTCACAACTTATCGATAGCTATTTGGTACTCTTTATAGCCTTTTATATTGGTAATAATTGGTCATTTCAACGAGTGATGAGTATCGGCACAGGAAACTATATCTATAAATTTTCGATAGCCATACTTATGATACCGATATTGTATCTGGTACATTATTTAATCAATAATTATCTGAAAAATGACGAGGAAGAATTGGTAAAACCGTCTTAAATTATTTACTCACCCGGCTTAAACCGGCTTTTGCACGCTGCTCAAGACTATTTACATATTCTTTGTTTTTGCTAAAGGTTAGAGCCTTCGTGTAGTACTTTTTTGCAAGTACCAAATCATTAGAAGATTCATAAATTGTAGCTATTTCAATACTTGATGCCATAGCATAGTAATATGGTAAATTTTTACCTGCAGCTATTGCCTTATCAAAATAATTTATGGCTAAAGTATTCTTGTTCTGCTTTTGGTTGATGCGACCCAATCGGTAAATAAATTCTACCTGATCACGCTTTTCTGCATAATTTTTGGTTGATTTACCTTCAAGTTCCCTAAAGGCTCTATCATAGTATCCCCCATCAAATAAAAGCCTTGATCTGAGCAGTGAAATATTTGGAATATACTTAGCTGCTGCATTTTTTGAAGCTTGCTTATCTTCATCCGTAAATTCGTAACCAACCAAAGGAATTTTAGCCATATACAATTGGTAATTGGTAAAATCACCATTAATCAAATAAAACCAAGCCAGCTTTTGCAAGGCACTTTTTAAATAGTTTCTGCCCTTAAAATGAGTAATGTAGGATAGTAAATATTTATCAGCATCTTTATCAAGTCGGCTAAGTTTACTTACACCAAGCAGGTAGTCCAAAAATTTCAGGTCGGTGTATTCGGGACCCTTAGGGCTGTTAGTCAATATTTCGATGGCACTTTCTATCTCACCTGTTTTTATTAAAAAAGACGAACGCAGGTATGCACTAAACAAATTAGTTCTCCAATTTACAGTGCAATTGTTTATCAAATCCCAACCTTTTTTTTCATTATGCAAAACCAAATTATATAGTCCACCTTGAAAAATTTTTGCTTCCAATTTAAAATGTTCCATATGGGAACTGTAAGGAATATTTGCATTAGCAAAATTTTCAAGCCTCTTCATCCCTTTTTTCAAAGAGGCTTTCACCCCAAACATGTTGATAATCCACTTATAGGAATTGGGTACTGTTCCCGAAAATGTTTCAATAACTCCCATAATAGTGTTGTTTGGCAAAAAAGCCGGATACTTGGAAGCATTATTCTTTAAGGTAATGTAACTATCGCGAATATTAGATCCGGCATAAAAAAAATCATCAAATTTGGCTTGAGTTACTCCATAGTAAAAAAGTAACTGACCTTTAAAAAATAGCGTATACTGCGACTTTCCTCCGTATTTTTCAATCTTTTTAATTTTATCAGGTATGGATGCTTGAAGTTTTTTGTAGCTTTTATCATTTTCATTAATAAAAACATTTACAACTTCACTTAAGCCTTGTAGGTAAAGGGCATAAGCATTTTGAGGATTTTTCTCTAATTCGGCATTTAGTATTTCGTTGGCTTTGGGCAACTTTAAACTAAATATATCGTCAAATGCCTGATTGCAATTTTTATTAAAATCAATTTTTGCACTTGCACTTGAAAGAACCAAGTTTAACAGAAGTACGAAAGTGATTTTAAGCCTAAACATGGTCAAATAAAAAGGGATTGGTTACCCAATCCCTTTAATATATAGATTTTTTAATAATTATTCTTCTCCTTCTTTTTTAGCACCAAGGCGGCGGCGGGCTTTTGGTTTTTCTTCTTCTTCTATTATCTCATCTTCAATACCAGCAAGTTTTGCATCCACCAATACACGACCACAATGTTCGCAAATCACAATTTTTTTATATGATTTAATATCTGCTTCTAGCTGGGGTGGCATTTTAGCAAAACAACCTCCACATGATGAACGAAGAATTGGAGCTACAGCTATCCCGTTTTTTACATTTAAACGAATTCTGTCGTAGGCCTTTAATAATTTTTCTTCAACGTGCTTTTCTACTTCTAGTCTCTCTCCTAGCAGGTGAGCCTCTTCTTTTTCAGTTTCAGATACAATTTCGGTTAGTTCTGTTTTCTTATGCTCCAAATCAGCCACTCTTCCTTCCAAACCATTTTTCACATTTTCCACCTGAAGATTTTTTTCTTCAATCTGACGGCCAGTGTCATTGATTCTTTTTTCGGCGGCTAGTATTTCCAACCCTTGTAATTCAATTTCCTTGTTTAAGGCATCAAACTCACGATTATTTTTAACATTGTTTAATTGTTCTGTATACTTTTTAATTAAAGCATTAGAATCTTTAATTTTTTCATTATTCACCTTTATTTTATCGCCTAACTCTTCAATTTCGTTAGCCATGTTTAAAATTCGGGTTTGTAATCCTGCAAGTTCATCTTCAAGGTCAGAAACTTCCATTGGAAGTTCGCCTCTTACGGCTCTTAGTTTGTCTAACTTACTGTCGAGTGCTTGAACGCTAAAAAGTGCTTTTAATTTGTCTTCTACTGAAAAGGATTTTTGTACTGCCATTAATAATAATAATTAACCGGATTGGTATTGGTTTCCGTTAAAACGGGTGCGAAATTAGCAAATTTTTTTTGAATTATTTCAATAATTAATTCGGGAGTAAATTGCTCTGATTCGTAATGCCCAACATCGCATATCATAATCTTTCCTTCGGCATCAAAAAACTCATGGTATTTAAAATCTGAAGTAACAAAAACATCCGCTTCAGCCTTTAGTGCCTTGCTTAATAAAAAACTTCCCGAACCTCCGCAGATAGCTACTTTCTTTATGGGTTTAGTATAATAGGTGTATTTTACGACTTTTAAATTCATGCTTTTTTTAAGCATAGTTAAAAAATCAGAAACCGCCATTTCTTTCTTTAACTCGCCAACTATGCCCGAACCAACCTGCGACCAGTTATTTTCCAGTAAAATAATATCATAGGCAACTTCCTCATAGGGATGAGCTGACATCAACGCTGAAATAATTTTACCTTTAAGATGGATTGGAAAGATAGTTTCTATTCGGGTTTCACTTTCGGTATGCAATTCATTGGGTTTGCCTGCAAAAGGGTTTGAATTTTCATCGCCCTTAAATGTTCCCTTCCCCTCTGTATTAAAAGAGCAGGAATCATAATTGCCTATTTTACCGGCACCAGCATTAAACAATGCTTCTCTAACAATTTGAGCATTATCCCTAGGCACGAATGTTACCAGTTTTGCCAATTTATCCGATTTTGAATCCAAAATTTTAAGCTTTTCCAGCTTTAGTTTTTCAGCTATTTTAGTATTAACCCCATTTTGCAACACATTATCCAAATTGGTATGAATGGCATAAATTGCTATATCATTTTTTAAAGCTTTTATAATGGTTCTTTCTATATAATTATTTCCATTTAACTTTTTTAAACCCTTAAAAATTATGGGGTGATGAGCAATTATTAGGTTAATTTTTTTTGATATTGCCTCATCTATTATTTCTTCGGTACAATCCAAACATACCAAGGCTTTATTCACCTCATTATTCATGTTTCCGGTAATTAATCCACTATTATCATAGCTTTCCTGAAATGCACCAGGTGCAATGGTTTCCAATTCTTCAATAATATCCTTTATCCTTAACACTTCCATATTAGGGCAAATATAATATTCGAAGGAGTTTTTCAATCCTGCTTCTTTTTAATTTAACACAAATAACTTTCTATTCACTAAACCATAACCTTTTAGAATGAATTTGATAACATGCTGAAAGTTGATTTGCATTAAAATTTAGAACATGAAAAACCATTTCAAATCAATTTTAGTTAGTCTAAGTATCTTGCTCTTTGCAAGCACGTTTAGCAAGGCACAAATCGGTGTCTTAAAAGATTATCAAAACACCAATTCGCCAACTATCGGAACCTTTATGGGAGTAGGTTTCCGTGAAGGTGGTTTTTCCGGAATGTACCCTATTCCAAACACAAATGGTACCGAATTTTGGGTATTAAGTGACAGAGGCGTAAACGTGGATTGTGGCAGTGCTAATTTATCAACCTGCCGTCCAACTTATGATAAAATGTATGCCTTCCCAACATTTTCTCCTAAAATTTACAGAATACGATTGAAGGGCAGTTCTGTAGAAATTTTAAAAATTATAACCGTAAAACGCCCTGACGGAACAGGAGCAACTGGGCTATTAAACCCAACCGGTTTTGGAAGCACCGCAGCTGAGGTTCCTTCTACCGATACCGTTTTGACCTGTTCAAGATTTAATTTAAAAACCGTAGCCAAAGACATTTGGGGAACCGACCCAGAAGGTATAGCTGTTGATAAGCAAGGAAATTTTTGGATATGTGAAGAAGGTGGTCCAACCATTTGGAAACTTAATTCAAACGGTGTGGTATTAAATCGTTTTACTCCTTATGCTAATCAAGCTGGAGCTCAACCACAAGATATCTATATTGATTCGGTATTTAAATACCGTAAAAACAACCGTGGTTTCGAAGGCCTATCCATTACCCCAAACGGAAAAGTTTATGCCATGATTCAAAGTCCTATTTTATATCCAACTACCGCAGTTGGTGAAGGAACGAGGGTTCATAGAATCATAGAAATTGACCCAACTACCAATGCTACAAAAATGTATGCCTACCTTAATGATGGAATAATCGGTGCTTCTGGTTCAAATCAAATCAGATTGAGAGACTGGAAAATTGGGGATATGGCTGCTATAAATGACAGTACCTTTTTAGTATTGGAAGCAGCGCTTAGAGGAACAGGTGACAAACGAAGTGTATATCTAATAAATATTAATGGTGCAACTGCAGTAAACTCGGGGTTGTATGGTGGAAAAACCTTGGAAGCCTTGGTTGATTCAGCCGGATTAGCAGGCAACGGTATTAAACCGGTAAAAAAGAAATTGTTTATGGATTTACTAGCCAATGGTTGGGATCCCACTTTAGATAAAGCTGAGGGATTAGCTATTATAAATGATAGTACCATTGCTATTGGTAACGACAATGACTTTGGCCAAACATGCCCTCTAGCAAACGGAATACCGGTTGCCACATCAATCACGAGCCATGTTGTAACATATGGATTAAAAGGAAGCAACAAAATTGCTAACCTAAAAGCTTTTACTACTTCACTATCACTTGGTAATACTGGACCAAGTAGCACAAAAACACCTTACTTAGAATCTACAATCCCTGGAGGTAATCATACTTCAATTATTAGTGTAGGTGATTCAGTGGGTGGTTATAAAATGGTTGGTATACCTGACGGAGTGGGTGCTTATGATAACAATAATGGTACTTTTACTTTATTGGTAGCACATGAGCTTAATAACGCAGTAGGTATTAATAGAGCACATGGTTCAAAAGGTGCTTTTGTATCAAAATGGACAATTAACAAATCAGATTTAGCTGTTGTTAGTGGATCCGATCTTATTAAAAAGGTAAAATTATGGAGACCTTCTACAAGTTCATATTTTGATAGTACAACTTCTTTTAACCGTTTTTGTTCAGCTGATTTACCTCCAGTATCTGCATTTTATAATGCAACTACGGGTTTAGGAACTCAAGAGCGTATTTTTATGAATGGTGAAGAGTCAGGTGCAGAGGGAAGAGCTTTTGCACATATTTCTACAGGTATTAATGCTGGTACAACCTACGAATTACCTTATTTAGGTAAGTTTAGTTGGGAGAACTCTGTAGCTAGCCCAGCATCAGGAAATAAAACAGTAGTAGCGGGTATGGATGATGCCACACCAGGACAAGTATATTTTTATGTGGGAACAAAAACCAATACTGGAACAGAAATTGAAAAAGCTGGTTTATCAGGCGGTAAATTATATGGGGTAAAAGTTACAGGCTTAACTACAGAAGGCGCAGGTATTCCTGCTGCTGGCACATCATTTACATTAGCTGATTTAGGTACAGTTCAAAATATAACAGGAGCAACATTAAACACTGCAAGTAATACAGCAGGAGTTACCAATTTCTTACGTCCTGAAGACGGAGCATGGGATCCTCGCAATCCAAAAGATTTTTACTTTGCTACTACGAATTCATTTACTGCTCCAAGTAGATTATGGCGTTTAAGCTTTACTGATATTGCCAATGTAGAAGCTGGTGGAACAATTACCGCTGTATTAGATGGTACTGAAGGTCCAAAAATGATTGATAATATCGGTTTTGATAAATTTGGTCATATTATTTTACAAGAAGATGTTGGAGGACAAGCACATTTAGGTAAAATGTGGCAATATGAGGTTGCAACAGATCAGCTAAAGATGATTGCAACACATGACGCTGGCAGATTTACTGCTGGGGCAACGAATTTTTTAACAATTGATGAAGAAGCCTCAGGTATTATAGATATGCAGGATATTTTAGGTGCTGGTATGTTTATATATGTGGATCAAGCGCACAAAGCACTTGGTGGTGAATTAGTGGAAGATGGTCAAATCTTGGCCATGTTTAATCCTGATACTAAAAATTCATTTTTAGGTGCGGGTCCTCAAAGCTCTCAATCACCTTATTTACTTCCTGCATCTGCTGGAGTTAAAACAAACGCTTTGCTTACTGTAGGTGACTCAGTAGGAACTTATAAAATGAGTGGATTAGGTGATGGCTTAGGTGCTTTTGATAATGGGAATGGAACATTTACTTTATTGATGAATCACGAAATGGGAAATACGGTAGGAGTAACCCGAACTCATGGTTCAAAAGGCGCATTTGTATCTAAATGGGTAATTAATAAATCTGATTTGAATATTGTGAGTGGAAGTGATTTAATCTCAAAAGTAAAACTTTGGAGACCATCAACCAGCTCATACTATGACTCAACAACATCATTCAATCGTTTTTGTGCGGCTGATCTTCCACTGGTTTCTGCATTTTATAATGCAGCAACTGGTTTAGGAACGCAAGAGCGCATATATATGAATGGTGAAGAAAGTGGTGCTGAAGGTAGAGCCTTTGGTCATATTTCTACTGGAGCTAATGCAGGAACGACTTATGAATTGCCTTATTTAGGTAAATTTAGCTGGGAAAATTCTGTAGCTAGTCCTTTTGCAAGTAACAAAACGATTGTTGGTGGTATGGATGATGCCACACCAGGACAAGTATATTTTTATATTGGAACAAAAACCAATACAGGTACCGAAATAGAAAGAGCTGGATTAACTAATGGTAAATTATATGGAGTAAAAGTTACAGGCTTAACTTTAGAAGTAAGCACAAGTTTTCCAGCAGCAGGAACGGCATTTACTTTGGCTGATTTAGGTCAACGCCAAAATTCAACTGGAGCAACTCTTGAAACAGCGAGTGATGCAGCAGGTGTAACTGAATTTTTACGTCCAGAAGATGGCGCTTGGGATCCAATGAATCCAAGAGATTTTTACTTTGTAACTACCAATTCATTTACAGCACCAAGCCGTTTATGGAGATTGCGTTTCAACGACATTTCAAATCCTGAAAATGGTGGAACCATTACAGCAGTATTAGATGGCACTGAAGGTCCAAAAATGATGGACAATATGGTAATCGACAATTATGGTCACATCATGATTCAAGAAGATCCAGGAAACCAAAGTTACTTAGCCAGAATTTGGCAATATACTATCGCTACAGATGCAGTGAAACCAATTGCTACCCATGATGCGGATCGTTTTGTCCAAGGTGGAGCTAATTATTTAACACAAGATGAGGAGTCATCTGGAATTATCGATATGGAAGGAATATTAGGAGCTGGTAATTTTATATATGTGGATCAAGCGCATTATCCTCAACCAGGCGCATTGGTTGAAGGCGGTCAGTTATTGACTTTGTTTAATCCTGATACTAAAAATTCATTTTTAGGTGCTGGTCCTCAAAGCTCTCAATCACCCTATTTACAAGCTGCATCTGCCGGAGTTAAAACAAACGCTTTGCTTACTGTAGGTGATTCAATTGGTACTTATAAAATGAGTGGCTTAGGTGATGGATTAGGTGCTTTTGATAATGGCAATGGGACATTTACTTTATTAATGAATCATGAGATGAGCAACTCTGTAGGTGTTGTTAGAGCGCATGGTCAAAAAGGAGCTTTCGTTTCTAAATGGGTAATTAATAAATCAAATAATATGATTACCAATGGTTCTGATTTAATTAAGAATGTGAATGTATGGAATGGAGCAGGCTACACCATGTACAACGCAGCCAATCCAAATATTGCATCTGCCTTCAATCGTTTTTGTGCAGGAGATCTTCCATCAGTATCTGCATTCTATAATAATGCTACAGGTATGGGAACGCAAGAACGCATATTTATGAATGGTGAAGAAAGTGGTGCTGAAGGAAGAGCCTTTGGACATATTTCTACTGGAGCTAATGCAGGAACGACTTATGAATTGCCTTATTTAGGTAAATTTAGCTGGGAAAATTCTGTAGCTAGTCCTTTTGCAAGTAATAAAACAATTGTAGGAGGTATGGATGATGCCACACCAGGTCAAGTATATTTTTATATTGGAACAAAAACCAATACAGGTACCGAAATAGAAAGAGCTGGATTAACTAATGGTAAATTATATGGAGTAAAAGTAACTGGTTTAACTTTAGAGGTAAGCGCAAGTGTACCTGCCGCTGAAACTGCATTTACTTTGGCTGATTTAGGACAACGTCAAAATTCAACTGGAGCAGCTCTTGAAACAGCGAGTGATGCGGCAGGTGTAACTGAATTTTTACGTCCAGAAGATGGCGCTTGGGATCCAAATAATCCAAAAGATTTTTACTTTGTAACTACAAATTCATTTACAGCACCAAGCCGTTTGTGGAGATTGCGTTTCAATGATATTTTAAATCCAGAAAATGGTGGAACCATTACAGCAGTTTTAGACGGAACTGAAGGTCCAAAAATGATGGACAATATGGTAATAGACAATTATGGTCATATCATGATTCAAGAAGATCCGGGAAATCAAAGTTACTTAGCTAAAATCTGGCAGTATACGATCGCTAATGATGCTGTTAAATTAATAGCTACCCATGATGCGGATCGTTTTGTACAAGGTGGTTCAAGTTATTTAACACAAGATGAGGAATCATCTGGAATAATTGATATGCAAGATATTTTAGGGGTAGGTAATTTTATTTATGTTGACCAAGCTCATTATGCACAACCTGGTGCATTGGTAGAAGGCGGACAATTGCTGACTTTGTTCAATCCTGATACTAAAGCATCTGTGCCTAATGTGAGTGTTACCGGAAATAATGTAACCATTGCAAATAACGATGAATCACCAAGTTTTGCAGATAATACCGACTTTGGAAACGTAATGAAAAACACTTCAAAAGCGCTTCCATTCGAAATTAAAAATGCAGGTCCTGGTGTATTGACCATAAAATCAATTCGCTTTAAAGGCTATGATGCAAGTGAGTTTGGATTAGTTACTCCTCCTTCTTTCCCAATCACTATTGCAGTAAATGGTTCTCAAACTATCAATGTTCAGTTTACCCCAAAAACAATAGAAGGAAAAGTAACATCCATGATTATTGAGACAAACGATATTGAAACACCAGAATACAATTTTGTATTGCAAGGAATTGGCATACAAAATTTGGGTGTAAAACCTGTTCTATCAGAAAACTCAAGAGTAAAACTATACCCCAACCCAACTAGCGGAAATACAACGCTATCCATAAATTTGGAAAATGAAGAAAACCTTGAAATAAAAGTTATTGACATGTTGGGCAAAGAAGTTACTCCTGCCATAAGCAGAATTACCGCATCAGGCGAAACTTCATTAGCATTGAATACTTCGGGCTTAAGTACCGGACTTTACTTTGTTAAGATAACAACCTCGAATACCATTTATGTTACCCGATTGCTTAAAAACTAAGTAAATCTTCTGCATACCTTTTTATAAAAACAGAAAGAGGTTTGGTCAATAAGTGACCAAACCTCTTTCATCGTTTATTACCCTCATATAAAACAGTACTAGGAAATGCCCATAACAGAGAAAAATTTAACATCATTGCAAATTAAATATGGGCATTACATATCGCAAATGACTAAAAATAGATATTAATTAAATATGAGACTAAAAATAAAGCCTTTAATAATTTTGACATTTAGCCTCATAGCTATTTTGTCTTTAAATTTTAAGGATCGTTCCAATACTTATATTGCTGACTATACCGAAAAATTAACCAATTTTAATTCGCAGCAAACAGAATTGGTAAAGCTTATTGAGGCCAGTGATTTAAAATCGACAGATGCTATTGAAATAATAAAAAATAAAATAAACCAAACCCGGAATCAAATGAAAGGTTTGGATATATGGTTACGGTATTTAAACCCCTTGGCTTACAAAAAAATAAATGGTCCATTACCAGTGGAATGGGAAACTGAAGTATTTGAAAAATGGGAAAAGCCATATAAACGAATTGGTGCCGGGTTCACCCTTGCCCAACTCTATTTGGAGGAAGAAAACATTGACAAGCAACATTTATTAGGTTTGATAGAAGAATCGGTTGAAAATACCCAATCGTATTTTGCCGATTCCATTACCGATAATTTAAAAACCTACCATCACTTTTTTTTGTGTAACCGTCTTTATTTATTAAATCTTGCTGCCATTTATACTACTGGTTTTGAATGCCCATATCCTGAACGTGTAATTCCTGAATTACAACTAATGATGGAGGATGTAAATTCCACTTACAATTCGTTTAACGAAAGTTTTTCGGAAACACCATTGTCCACAGATTACATTCATTTGCATGCCAAAGCTATAGATTTTGTAAAAACACAACAGGCTTATAATTCCAAGTTTGATCATTTCACCTTTATCAAAGATTTCATAAATCCGCTGTTTGCATTTAACCAAATGCATATAAAAAAATATAAAGTATCGACTCGTAGTTTGGTAGATTATTCCTTAAATAATGAAAGCATGAGCATTTTTGATAAGTCGCTTTATTTTGGCCAAAATTCAAAAGGGATTTTCTTAAGGGTAAATGATGATGAAGTATTGAATGAAATAAACAAAGTAGGAAAGCTACTTTTTTACGACCCTATTTTATCATCCAATAATTTGCGTAGCTGCGCTTCTTGCCATAAAACAACCGAGTACTTTACCGATACGGTTTCAAAAACTTCGATGCAATTTGACCATAAAAATTTTTTAACAAGAAACACTCCATCACTTATTAATGCTAGCTTCAACCACTTATTGATGCTTGATGGAAAGCACATAACCCTGCAACATCAAGGAAAAGATGTAATCACCAATCCGCTGGAAATGGCAAGCGATGAAAAAGAAACTTTGAAGAAAATAATGAGCTGTGGGGATTATAAAAAAGCATTTACCAAATTATTAAAATATACGCCACAAGAAAAGGAAATCACATTAGAACACGTTGTGTCGGCCATTAGTTTTTACTACAGTAAGTTCAGTAATTACCATGCCCCATTTGATAATGCTATGAATAAAACAGGAACTGTGGATGAAACTGTAAGGCAGGGTTTTAATGTTTTTATGAGTAAAGCCCAATGCGCTACTTGCCATTTTGTACCACAATTTAATGGAGTAAAACCGCCGTATGTGGGTTCTGAATTTGAAGTTTTGGGTGTGCCAGCCGATACCGCTTACAGCAAATTAAGCAATGACAATGGACGGTTTGGAATAAACCCAGCCGATGAAACTGCCAATGCTTTTAGAACAGGTTCGCTTCGCAATGCCCAATACACCAAGCCATACATGCACAATGGCGTTTTTGCCAATTTAAATGAGGTGGTAGATTTTTATGATGGAGGAGGCGGAGCTGGCAGAGGATTGAAAGTAGACAATCAAACCCTCTCAGCGGATTCCTTGCATTTAACAAAAACCGAAAAATACCAATTGGTTGAATTTATGAAATCGCTTAACGAAGATATAATTTTTGAAATGCCGCCAACAAAGCTGCCCACTTCAAAGAATAAAACATTAAACAAAAGAAAAATTGGAGGAGCATATTAAAAATGAAAAAAATAATTGCAATTATTACTGTTACCACATTTATTATTATAGCCGGATGTGGAAGCCAAAAAAAGGTTACTTATGAATTTCCTGAAGCTATGCAGGAACCCGTTCTTTCTGAATATGTAAAGCTATTTGATAAAGGAAAAATTTTGTTTGACATTAATTGTGCCAAATGCCATAATGCAAAAGTAAGGAAAAGAGAAATTTATCCTGATTTTAGTTCGGAAGAATTAGCCGGATATGATATCAGAATATTGAACCCTATGCATGAGGAGAAATTAACCGAACGAAATGTAACGGAAGAAGAACTTGCAGTTATAAAAACATTTTTAGCCTATAAGAAAAAAAATAGTAGAAAAGATTTGGCTAGACTTCCAATTAAAAATAAAGAACATTGACACGAAGGGATTATTTATATCTTCAATTTTCCGGAATCATTTCTTTTCTGGTTTCAGCTTGTAAACATGAGTCTGAAATAAAACCGGAGCCCGAAAACCCAATAGCACCTCCATTTAAAACTCTTGAAATTTTGAGCATTATACCTTATGAAGCCATAGCAGGAGAAAGCCTTACCGTAAATTTTAAAGCAAAGAATATTAAAAATGTAAAGGTAGAATTAATCAATAATAAGGTAGATGCTTTAGAAACCAAAATAATAGATTCTACCATTGGATTTTATAAATTTCAATTGCCAATGGTATTAGAAAAAGACAGCCTTTTTTCAATAAAACTTTCGGGAGATGGGTTAGAATCAATCAAAGAAAATATTAAAACTCAATATAAACACCCACCACTCAAAACTATTGAAATTTTAAAGATTGAACCTCAGGAAGCCATTGCTGAAGGTAAGCTGGGGCTATTTTTTAAAACTGAAAATATAAAAACTGTCTTAATTGAATTAAGAAATAAAAATGGAGATTTGCTCGAAATTAGAAATGTGGCGTCAGAGGATGGATTTTACCTATTAAGTATGCCAGGTAAATTTGAGGCAGATGATTTACTTTCGATAAAGATAACCGGTGACGGGGTTATTGTTGCAAAAGAAAATATTCCCACATTTAATGTTTTAAAAATTAGTACCGAAGCTTACCCTGAACTAAAACTGCTTGGCGGTTTTCAAAAAATTAGCATATCGAAAGGGGATATTTGGTTAAAAAGAATTTCAACCAATGAAATGAAAGCCTTTTCAGGCCAATGCACACATGCTGGTTGTGGAATTGACTTTTTAAAAAGTGATAACCTTTTTTACTGTTCCTGCCATGGATCTAAATTTTCGTCAGACGGTTTGGTATTAAATGGCCCGGCCTCATTACCGTTAAACCAATACAGATGTCAATTTATAGCACCGGAAGCGTTTAAGGTAATTCATTAGTTTAAAAAAAACTTTGTTTCCTTATGTTTTAGTCTATTCTATACCAATATTCTACTATGATTGATTTTTATAATAATTATCAGTTGTGCTTTGAGTAAGCTACACTTAACCTTTAAGTATCCTATTTTTTATCCAACCTTAAAGAGTACTATTTTTAATTAAGTTACATGCAAATAAGTTTCAGGATACCCTTTAGTTAATAATAATTAACCGTACGATTATTTAAATCGAGAATGAAACCATACCCAATTTTCTTGAAATTCATCTTCTCATAAAAACTATGGGCTTGGATGCGCGGAAAACTTGAAATTAATTGCACCTTACCAACATTTTGTTGATTGGCATATTCAAGTACCTTCCTAATGAGTAATTTACCTAAACCATCGTATTGATGTAATTCGTCTACAATTACCGAGTCAATAACTGCCTTCTGATAAGGACTTCGAATAAGGTTGCGATAAATAATCAATTGGCAACATCCAACCACATTGTTATCTTTTCTTATAACAAACCATTTGTTATGATTTGATCTAATAGATTCGTTTAAGTCAACCAACATCAAACTGTGTTCAGGATTTTGTTCAGGAACTAGTTGTACTAATAATTTTTTGATACCTTCAATGTCAGTTAGCCTAGCTTCTTCAATTACTATGGAATTGGTAATAGTTGCAATTAAATTATTCATGCAGCTAAGTTCTTCAAGCTCTATTATTATAGGATTATTATCATATTATCATGATGTGATATAGCAAATGAAAACTTGTATTATAATTCGCAATTTAGACTGAAACTAGTAATTATTAACTAAGCCAAGAGGCAGCAGTTGTAAATTTGTTGTTTCAAAAGGAATCGGAAAAAGTTCAAATTACGATGGCTTTGAATAATTGGAAAACAATTCAGGTCAAAGAAATTGAAGTGCAAAAAGAAATAGCCTTTTTTATTACCCAACTATGAATTAACTTCAAATTTTGGGGACAATTTTAAAAAAAAGAAATCTTTTATGAATCTGTATTAACTTTTTTTGATTAAACTTTTTAGATTAATTGTTTCCAATTCATCTTTCGAATAACCTAAGCTTTCAAGATAAGATAAAACCTCTATTTCTGCAGTATTAGGATATTCATTTATATATTTTGATATTGCTATTTCTATAAACCTGTTCATGATTTTTATGAATATTCGCCTTTAGGATATTTTGCAAAGTACAATTCTGAATATTATCAAAACATTAAACTAATGTTGTTCAATAAAATTATCTGAAAGCAACTAAGGTTTATAAATTTAAATTAACAATCACCTAATGAAAGTATATTCATTGCCTAAGAACTTGAAATGTAAAATAAAAAACGGTCACTTTCTCAAGCAACCGCAAACGATATGAACAAAAATAGAAGCAAAGCCTTTCTTAAATAGTGATTTCTGCCTTTGACATTTGTTCCATAATAAATTTACGATACCAATAGCCACTATGTTTGATGGTTCTTTTTTGGGTTTCAAAATCTACATGAACCAGGCCAAAACGCGGGTCAAAACCCTCGGCCCATTCAAAGTTATCCAGTAAGCTCCAAACAAAATAACCCTTAATCTTGTCCGTTTCTGATAATGCTTTTTGTAACTGATATACATTTTGCTTCAAAAATTCAATTCGGTTGTTATCCGATTCTCCATTGTGTGGCTGTGGTTCATGAAAGGCAGCACCATTTTCGGAAACGATAATGCTTTTTACGTTATCATAGCCGGCAGCAAATTTTAAAACATGATGCAAAGCCGGTGGGTGAATTTCCCAATCCATAGCCGTAAGGGCCACATTGCGCAATTTGGCCGGAATAATGCGGGCCTGCAAATATGGGGTGTACCAATTGGCGGCTACAATTTCTCGGGTATAATTTTGAACCCCTATAAAATCAAAATCAAACTGCATTCGCTTTTCATCGCCTTGGCGCATGTAGCGTTCTACCTTTTGTAAAAAAGGAAGTTCTTTTACCGGATACCCATACCCCAAAGCGGGTTCTAGAAACAAACGATTTAGCAAGGCATGTATTTTTTCGGATGCTATAATATCCGCAGGATTTTGCGTTAAAGGCTCCACCTGCGACATGGAAAACGAGGTTCCAATATTGGCATTTCTAACTTCTGATCGTAATATTCTAGCTCCCTCGGCCTGACACAAAGCAGCGTGGTGCATTGCAGGTATAAAATTCCCCATTCCCATTCGGCCCGGGGCATGCAAGCCCAGGAAATACCCTGCTCCTGTAAAAGCCATGGGCTCATTGAGCACTATCCAGTCTTTTACTCTATCGCCCAGATGCATGGCAATTGTCAAAACATAATCTTTAAACCAACTTACAATATTTCGGTTGGTCCATCCTCCTTTGCTTTCCAAAGCCGAAGGTAAATCCCAATGGTAAAGAGTAACCCAAGGCCTAATATTATTTTCAAGGCATTTATCAATAAGTCGTTTGTAAAAATCCAAACCGGGATGATTTACATGTCCATAACCCATAGGATAAACCCTAGGCCAAGCTATTGAAAACCGAAAATTAGGTATTTCAAGTTTCTTTAATATTTCAATATCCTCATTGTAATGGGTATAAAAATTACAACCTAATTGATTGGTATGGTTGTTTTTAATTTTTCCTTTTCGCTGTGAAAAATCATCCCATATTGAAAGACCTGAGCCATCAGCTTCCGGCATTCCCTCGGTTTGCGCAGCAGATGTTGCCGTTCCCCATATAAAATCAGTAGGAAAGTGTTCCTGGATTATCACGGTTTATTTTAGGCGGGTTAAAATAATAGTCCAAGGGTTGATTCTTACTATTTGCAGAGTTGCAAAGACTTTCTAATATTGGACCATTGTACAATTCAATAATCTTATCTGAAATTAATTTGGCATTATCAGGGTAATTCATTTTAAAACATGCCGAGCTATTTAAAACACTAGTGATTACAGTCGTTGCATCCTTTGATTCCAATGATTTAAGAACTTTAACCCCAAATTTTTGTAGAGTGTAAGCATTAAATTTTTGCTCGTATTGACCTTTCATTGGTATCACAATCATTTTTTTGCCCAGGTGCAAGGCTTCGGAAGTGGTTCCAAATCCCGCAGCAGTTAATACAATATGACAACTCAAAAGTTTTTCATTAAACAACTGTCCATTTATCGGCTCAAATTGAACATTACCTTCTTTGTAAGCTTTTTTTGAATGTTTTGAAAAAACAACCCACTCGATATTAGTGATTTTCTGCAAAGCTTTAAAAATAATTTCATCGCTATAAAAGGGCAAATATACCAATCCGTGGCCATCATCCGTATTTTTTCCAAGTCTTATTTCATGGCGAATTACCGGAGTTATAATATGATCATCTACAGCTTCAAAATGAAACCCAATATTGTATTGGCATTGGGCATAATTTTCCATAAACACCCGACTAACAGAAACTGGCGGCCATGGTTTTTTTATTTTTGGATGCAATACAGAAACTTGATTACTTATACCAATCGTTGGTATTCCAACTTTAGAAGCAGCCCAAACCGAAACAGGTTCAAAATCACTTACTACAAAATTGTAATTCTTAACGGGTAATTGTTTTATTTCTTTAAATAGGGTTGAAAGTTTGTTTTGTTTGAAAGTCTGGTAATAATCAATTCCCCCATTTTGACCAAACACAAAACCAAGACCTTTTAAATTATAATTAACATCGATAGGTAATTTTAATTCACTATGAATTCCACTAACCAAGACATCTACATCTGCCCGTTTTTTAAGTTCATTAATAATGCTGACACTTCGGGTAATGTGGCCGTTTCCGGTTCCTTGTATGGCATATAATATTTTCATTTTACTACTTTTTAAATAACTTTTCTAAAGTTTGAAAATTTGGAAAAGTTAAAACCCCTATGAAGCAATGTTAAATTCCTTTAATAATTCGTTATAAAGCTGCTTGTTGTTTTTATCGGTATGATGTTCTTCCTCATTTTCCTCTGAAATTTCACCAATTTTAATTAACTCCCATTTGCCTTTATTGTATTCTAGGGCTGTTAAGTTCTCAATCCAATCACCCGAATTTAGGTAGGTAACTTTGCCTTCCTTGGTTTCAATGTCTCGTATTTCGGGTTGGTGAATATGGCCACAAACCACATAATCATAGTTATTTTCAATTGCAATATTGGCGCAGGTCAATTCAAAATCATTAATAAATTTTATGGCACTTTTTACACTATTCTTTACCCTTTTTGATAAGGATATTTTACGACGACCCATTTTTGTAAGTATAAAATTTACAAAACGGTTTATCAATATCAAAAGATCGTAACCTTTTGCTCCCAATTTGGCCAGCCATTTACTGTGCTGCATGCAAACATCAAACACGTCACCATGAAAAAACCAAGCTTTTTTACCGTTCAGTTCTAAAATAACTTTATTACAAACAGTAATATTTCCCAATTGTAAACCTTCAAATTTTCGCAACATTTCATCATGATTACCAGGTATGTAGTAAACTGTTGTACCATTTTCCGAAAGCTTCAAAATTTGCCTTATAACTTTCATGTGGCTTTTGGGCCAATAGCTTTTGCTAAATTGCCAAATGTCGATAATATCGCCGTTTAGAATAAGCGTTTCGGGAGAAATAGATTCTAAATAATGTTTTAATTCCTTCGCATGACAACCGTAAGTTCCCAAGTGAACATCCGAAACTACGGCTACTTTTACTTTTCGTTTCATCATCTTTTTAATGCTTTAAACCGGAATAGAAATCATTAAAAACCAAGCGAATAAGAAATTGAATTACTCTGAATTTTATTCTTTGAAAAAAAAGATTTATCACGCTGCTAAATTACTATCCAATCATGACCGCAATAAAAAGGTAGTCTTATGAAAACATTAAACCTTTAGGATTAAAGTTAAAATAAAAGTCAAAATTTTAAACAAAAAAAAGGGAACCTCACGGTTCCCCTTAGTTATTTGCATGAAAAAAACTTACTTTACAATAAGTTTAAACGTGTTAAATGAAGCATCTTGAGCCACTTTTACAATATACACTCCCTGGCCTAAGCCATCAAATGTAACTGATGATTTACCGGCTGGGTAAGAGTCATTTAAATTTCTTATCACCTTACCATCCAATGTTACCACTGAAATAGCTAAAGAAGCATTGTTTATTAAATTCATTTCTATAGTAGCTACTCCATTGCTTGGATTTGGATAAACTACAATAGAACCATTATTGATTCGATTTTTTACTGATAATTCTGTTATTCCAGTGAATTTACAATTTGTAAAATCAGCTCCAGATAAGGCAGGTGAAGAAGCTACTGGTAAAAAATTTGGGGCAGTATAGCTATTAGGGTTAGTTAACAATGTACCTGGTGACCAGGCTACAGGATTAATTCTATTTGAACCACCTTTTAACCATTTAAATACTTTAGCTGTATCTCTTCCGCTAGCTACTTCTACAATTCCATTTGCAGTAAGTGATAATGGCGCTGTCATTCCTAATAAAATATTATATTTAAATTCAAGAGTATCACAAGCTGAAGGACCTGAGGCTACATTTGCAACAGCTTCAGTTGCTGAACCATCGATCATTAAACCGTTACGGTATCCCATAAAAATACTATTTACAATTGATTGACCGCTGTTACGACGAATTCTAGCACCACGACGGTATGCAGCTTTAACAGTTGCTGAATGTTGTGAGTATGTTTCACCTACAGCATAAGGACCAACCATAGTATAATTACTGAAAACTGCCATAGTTTTTGGCTTTAAGGTAGTTCCTGTTGCGTCATTATCGCTTTCAAAACCTTCAGAAGTACTAGCGCCACTGGGTGCGGCAAAAGTTGGGTCAAAATGGATCGAATCTTTAAAACCAATTCCGAATTGATTCATTCCTTTGTATCCAAAATCGGTATCAAAATCATCGTCAGTACCTTTAAAAGACACTAAATATTTTGAGTTTACAGCACCACCAAACCACTCGTAAGAATCATCATTGCAAAATGAAACCTGAATATTTCTTAAAACAGTACCATATCCTACACTTCCAAGTGTCAAACCATTAATCTCATTATTGGCAGAAAAAACCAATCCGGGAAATTCAATACGGGTGTAAATTAAGCTACCTGAATTATCTGCATCATCGTTACCACCAAAAATTCCCTCAGTACCAAAAGGACCTTCAATAATAGCTTCACCTTTAACACAAGTAGGGCAATTAGATTGTCCTCCTGGAGCATTATTTATCCCTTTACCTAAAATGATTATTCCACCCCAATCACCTGGTTTGCGGCTTCCTTTTGCTTTGTTTGAAGTAATAACAACAGGCTTGGATTGAGTGCCTCTTGAAGTTATTTTGCCAC
Organism: Chitinophaga pinensis; assembly: GCA_945897885.1. Taxonomy (GTDB): domain Bacteria; phylum Bacteroidota; class Bacteroidia; order NS11-12g; family UBA9320; genus JABWCE01. Next base: position 8,661 of record CAMDGU010000016.1, on the reverse strand, counting down.
CTCTTTGAACCACGATAGTAGACCAATTGGCAGGTGTTGCACTTGAATTTCCTTCAGCGCGAATTATTGTTCCTGCAGGAATTATTAGTGACCCACCACTTTTAATATAGATGATACCTGTTAATAAATAAACTTTGGTTGAATCTAAAACCACCTTTGTTGTGATGTTCATAGTACCGCTAACTGCTGCTGCATTCAAAGTTGTTGTTTCAGTAGCTGATGGATAATCGGTTTGTTCAGGATTCCAGTTTGTCCAGCCTGTGGTCCAATCCGTTGTTCCCATGGCTCCCACATAATCCACTTTCAAAAACTTGAAAGGATTTTGTGCAAATACTGTGGTAACACCCATAATCACTAATGTGATTGCTAATTTAATTGTTGTAAATTTTTTCATCTATTAATTTTTATTCTGCAAAGAAAATAGGGCCATTTTACGGTCTTGTTAATGCGATGTTATGTAATTGTAAAGTTCTGAACAGGCTACCTGATATTTGGTAACATTAATTAAACTTATAGGCAAGGGCAGCCGTTACTGTTTGTCCCATTTTATAGTTAAATATCGTATTATCTGAACCTGATGAATACTTTTTATCACTATTTATATCTTGATAAAATACCAAACTTTGAGCCAACAAATCTCCGGCAGTTAACTTATAGTCCCATTTTTTGTAAGATTTACTGATTTGTAAATCCACAACAGTTCTTGGATTTTCATAAATATCCAAACCGTATTTTGCCAATTTTGGTGCACCAACAAATGCTATGCGTCTACCTATTTTGTTATAACTGATATTAGCACCCCATCCTGTTTTTGGATCGCTAAACTGTAAGCCTAAATTTAAAACATAAGGCGACTGACCTTGCAATGGTCTTTCAGTTAAAGTGGATGATAGTGCGTTAAAAATTATTTTAGATTTTATTAATGATAAGTTGGTAAAGAAGGTTAGATTTTCGAATACCTTTTTACCGGTTGCTTTCGTTAAGAAATCAAATGATCGTCTATATTCCATTTCCATTCCATAATTATCAGCGCTTTTTTGATTAGAATAACCGAAAGTTCTAATAGCTACTTGTGTTACATCTATTGACATTTCAATTGGGTTCGTAATTTTCTTATAAAAGAACCCTACCGAAATAACCTCTTTTGCTGTTGGAAACCATTCCCAACGAGCATCATAGTTCCATATTTTGGCTGGTTGAAGTTTGGTATATCCTGCAATATTTGAGTTTAGATTAAAATTAAAGAATGGAAAAGATGCCAATTCTCTAAACTCTGGTCTGTTTACGGTTTTTCCAGCTGATAATCTTAAATTAGTTTTTTCACTTACGCTCCAAGTAAAGTTCAAGGAAGGAAGGAAATCGTTGTATGTTGAATCTATAACCAAAGGTAAATTTGTTCCATCGGCTGTATTTATTAGTTGGTGATAGTTTTCATATCTAACACCATAAACCAATCTAAAATCTGTTAATAAGCGAGTATCCATCATTAAATATCCTGCATTTAATTTTGATTCGGCAGAATAATTATCTCTTGCTGGTGAACTTTGCTCTACCATATAAACTCCGTTTTCGCTAATGTTGGATTCGCCGAGATTTTTATCAGGAGTACCAGTAACTCCCCATGGACCGAAATAGGTAAAGTATCTAGATTCAAAATCACGTTTACGTAATTGTGAAAATACACCCGCCTTAAATTCATTTTTTGTAAACTTATATCTGAATGGCAAAATATAGTTAGCCGTTCCACTTAAAATAGTTTCTGACATATTAGAGTAGAACCGTCCTGACGATGCCGAAAACTGATTATTGTTTACAGCTAACGTGTAATTTTCTGTATTTTCACCTTCGCCGGCATAAGAGGCAATGCGATAGTCTGGCATAGCACGATAAATATTACCCGCATTAAGAACCCAATTCAATCTGTGTTTTTTAGGGTTTAGAAAATGGTCACCTGTTATTTGAGAGGATAATATTCTATTTTGGCTATAAACATTACTGTAAGAACGGTTAAAATATAAATTTTCACCACTACTCATCCCTGTTCTTAAAGTTGTTATGTCATCGGTATTGATATTAAAAAGATTTTTTACTGTAATAACATGCTTCTTATGAAACTTATAAGCTAAATTTACTAGGGCTCCAAAAGCCACATTGTTAGTATATTGTTTATCCGTAAAATCTTGATCCAAGTTGTTATCATCATATCTGAATTTTTTTTGATTTACTTCGGTGTAACGGTTATTATTCGAATAAGTGAAGGAAGCCAATGTTCCAAAAGAATTTTGATGATGCTTAAAACTACGCCCCCAAGAGTATGACATATTTCCATTTGGCAATGCTGTTTTGTTGTAAATATTCCAGTCATTATTAAATTTCTTTGTAAAATTAACATACTCTGCTTTCGCTAGCCCATCACGATAATTTTTAGTTTCAGGCATGCTTCTGGTTCCATTATCAAAACCAAGCACATCAGTTTTAGAGTTTCTGAAATGTGAGAAGGGTTGAAATGTGGTAAGTGAATGAGTTCCTAAAGAAAGATTAAACTGAGAGGTTTTAGCATCCGGAATACTTTTGGTATTAATCATTATAACCCCACCTGCAAAATCACCTAATAAATCTGGGGCAGGTGCTTTATAAATCATAAGGTTATCAATTAAGTTTGAAGGAATAATATTAAACGCAAAAGCCTTACGGTCACTTTCTGTACTTGGCAGTGGGGCACCATTTAAACATGCTGCATTATACCGATCATTCATACCGCGTATAATGGCAAACTTATTTTCTTGAATACTTGTTCCTGATACACGTTTCAAAACATCCGACACATTGCGGTCAGGTGTTTTTCTGAATTGTTCACTCGATACACCATCACTCACTGTTACTGCATTTTTTCTTTCAACATTTATGGCGGCCATTGATTCCTTTTTGGCTTCAGCAGTTACCGTAGCTCCGCCCAATTCCTTTCCTTCTGCTGAAGTTTCTTCCATTAAAATATCCTGAAAGGTAACCTCATTGGCTATCACCTTAATATTTTCCAAAACCAGTTCTTTGAACATGATGTATCTTACATTGAGAGTGTAGATACCTGGTCCAACAATTAACTCATATTTACCATCTAAATCAGTTGAGGTTCCGTTGGTAGTTCCCTTTATTGAAACTGTAACACCAACTAAAACTTCTCCAGTGTTTTTATCTTGTATTTTACCAGTTATTTTGCTTTGAGCAAGGGCAAAACCTGAAGAAAAGGAGAACAAAGAACAAATTACAAATACCTTAAAACCAGTATTTTGTATTAAAAAACTTATTTTTTTCATGCAATTGCAAAGCTTGTACTTGCTTATTATTATTACTTTTCCCCAATGTTATCTTATTGTTAAGCAAATCTGCATTAAACTATTTTATAAAATTAATTAATAAAGCCTACAAAAAAGCCTGCACATGGCAGGCTCTTCTCTAACTTAGCTTTAATTTTAAAGCATTATTTGTTAAGGGTGTATTCTACTGTAATTTCAGTATTTAAAACGGCTGAAATGATACAATTTTCCTGCGCATTTTTTAAAACTTCTGCAAATTTTTCATCCGATATTTCTGCAACATTAGCTTTTACAACCAAGTGAGAATTTACTATTTTTCCCTCTACAAGGTTAATAATGCATTTTGTCTCCAAGTTTTCAGGTGTAAACCCTTCGGCACCCAGCAAAAAACTCATTTTCATGGTAAAACAACCTGCATGAGCGGCTGCTATCAGTTCCTCAGGATTGGTTCCTATACCTTCCTCAAAGCGACTGCTATAGGAATACTTTGTTTTGTTTAATACGGTACTTTGGGTGGTTAGGTTTCCGCCTCCTTCTTTTCCACTTCCTTGCCACACAGCTGTTGAATGTCTTTTCATATTAATTTTATTTAAATAGTTTTGAAATTGTGAGGCAAATGTAATCTTTGTATTATCAGTATTCAAAAAATGAAAAGCGGGATTGGCCGTAATCTCTATAATTTTTCAAGTGTTCGTTTTGAAAGGTTAATGAGGTGCGGTGTTCAACAATTAAAAGCCCGCCGGGAGCCAATAAATGATGGTTAAAAATTAACTCCGGCAATTGCGACATTCCAACGTGGTCGTAGGGTGGGTCGGCAAAAATTAAATCAAATTTGGAATTTTCATTCTGCTTTATCCATTTAAACACATCCGCTTTTATAACCTTAAATTTTTCAAACCCCAAAGCTTTAAAAATTTGCTTAATGTAATCTATTGAACTAAAATTCAAGTCAACAGCCGTAATACTTTCTGCACCTTGTGATGCAAGTTCATAGGCTATATTTCCTGTACCGCTAAATAAGTCAAGGCAGTTTTTACCATCTACCCCATAATTCGATAGCAAAATATTTATTAATGATTCTTTGGCTCTATCGGTAGTTGGCCGGGCAGGTATTTTTGAAGGTGGCTCAAAACGAAACCCTTTGTATTGCCCTCCTATTATTCGCATATCAAAACCTGTAAGGCAAATGAATTAGAAAGCAATGCGGTATTCGCTATTTTATCGCTTACCTTCAATTCTTCCATCCAGATATTAATTTCCCGTATGTAATTTTTAAACAATTCAAATATTTCGGTTCTTGAAGGAGGTTCGCCTAAAATAACCAATTCTGTTTCGGCCGGTATAAAATTTAATTGTTCTAAAGCAAGCAGAACAAAATAAAAAATATCGTCGTTTGTTTTGGTTTGATATGAATTGCACAATATCAAATTTCCATCGGATATCGCCATTAGTATTAATATATCATTATTAATGGATATTAATATTCTGGGCTGCTTAAAATTAACCTCCTTAAACAATTTTTTTAGCAGCACATTGGCTTCATGTCTTATTTTAACACGGGGAAATTTGGTTGTTATTAAATTGGCAATATCCTTGTTTAGTGCATAAACAATTCCTATTCCATAATCAGATTTATCCAAACCTATAGTATCTTCATCAGCCAAATTATAGTTTAACTTAAAAAGGTCGGAAAACTCTACTTCATAAAAATTTTCGGGTATTGTTATAAAATTCTGTTTAGATACTAATAGTGTCATATCCGAATAAATTTCGGGCAGTTCTGTCAATACATTACTCAAATTTTGCAAGTTAATAGATGGGTAAAACTGAAGATTATCAACCATACCATCTTTTTTTACGGTAATAATTGATAAATCATTCCCATTGAGATGCAAAATAAGATTATGTGAAACCGAGTGTGTCAATAGTTTACTATGCCATATAACGATTTCCTACCCAAACAAAACGTTTGGTAATAAAACCCGGATCAACAAACGAGCCATTGCCGGATGCATTGCCCCCGGTAACATGCAAGTCAGAAAATGCCGCGTGTTGATTTACAAATACCTGCCCGGTAAAATTGAATGAAACCGGTACAAAGGCATTGTTAAAAGTTTCTTCAATAGTTTTGCTCAACATAAAATCAGTGCAATGGACCAAACACGTAATGGCACCAAACATTTGGCAACCTCTCATGGCTAGCTCAACACTACTTTCAGTATTTTCTGTTTTTACAATAAATACCATTGGTCCAAATATTTCTCTTTGAAACACCTCTTGTTTACCACTATCTACTGCCAATACTTTTAAAGATTGTGTACGGGCTTCCTCAAAATCAGGCATTTTAAATGGCTTGGCATCAGCAACAGATGTGCCTAACGCCATTGATACGTCACTTACCTTTTTTGCAGTGGCATCATTTTGAATACACCCCAATGTAGATGGCCCCCATTTGGTTTCCAATAAATCTTCCAAAGCCTTATTCAAACGGTCGCAAAAATCTTGAAATGAAACCACGCCACCGGTAACTTTTATTCCTGAGGCGGGTACATAAATATTCTGCGGAGCAGTACACATTTGCCTTGAGTATAAAGAAATACTGAACGCCAGATTATTCACCAATCCCTCAATATCTTTGGTTGAATCAATAATAACAGGATTAACTACAGCTTTTTCGGTAAAGGTTGTTTTCTTTGGCAATGCTTCAATATAATTACCAAACTTTGAGTTACCAGTGTAATCTATCAGTTGAACGGCTGCATGTTCAGCCAATTCCTTGGTAATAGGATTTGTGGTAGTATCCACTGCCAGCTGAATGGTATCTATACTTAAGCCGGCTTCTTTTAATACATTTCGTATTTCTGTAACAACCATTGCCAGAGGCAATACTGCTTTTGGATGTGGTTTTACAATTACAGGATTTCCGGTAATAAGACTTGCAAAAATACCCGGCATGCTGTTCCAAGTTGGAAACGTGGAGCAACCAATTACTAAACTAATTCCCCTAGAAATAGGCTTGTAAGTTTTGCGCAATGGAATAGCCTCGCGGCCAACCCATTTTTCCCATTTCATTTGTTCAGGAAATCGTTTTGTTTCATTAAAACCCATGGCAATGGCTTCCAAAGCTCTATCGCAGGCATGTGGCCCGGCCGCTTGAAAAGCCATAACAAAACCTTGTCCGGTAGTGTGCATGGTAGCAAAAGCCAATTCAAAAAAACGTGCTTTTATTCTTTCCAATGCTTCCACAAGCAATCCGGCTCTTTCTTCTATATCCACGTTGCGCCAAGATTTCCAACCATTTTGTGAATTTTCAATAAGCTTTTCTACTTCTACAAAAGGATATCTTATTCCTAAGCCGGTTTGAAGGTAAGGTGAAACCTCTTCACCAATCCACACCTCACTTTTAACATTTAGTTCGGTAAAGTCCAGATTAAATATAGCCAAAAAAGCAGCCAAACCTTTTTCCTTGTCTCCTTCAGCATATTCTTTAGGGTTTTCAAAATAAACTGTTTGGTAATTGCGACTGGCAATTGCTTCTACAACTTCATATATCCATTCTTTATGCTTACTAAAAACTTGCATCGGGCGGCAAAGATAATCCTATTTTAGATTTTACCTTTTCTATTTAATGTGAAACCTTTTTGAGGCATTTTTTTTTAACGATTAAAGTACAATAAATTGCTGAAAAACTAAATTAAGCCCATATTTGTAGCACAAAATAAATAATAAAAAAATGAACAAAATATTAATTGTAATCGCCCTGTTTATCGCTAATTTTAGTTTTTCACAAGCTCCGGCTGAATGGAAAGAAAAAGATGAATTTCATAAAGTAATGGCTCAAACCTTTCACCCGGTGGAAGATGGCAACTACAACCCGATACGTGAAAGAAGCAATGAAATGTATCAAAAAGCGGTAGCTTGGCAGAAATCAACTATACCAGCAGGCTATAACAAAAAGAAAATTTCAAAAGTCCTAAAGAAATTGGTAAAGGAATCAAAGGAATTGGATAAAAAAATAAAAGCCGGTACAACCGATGCTGAGATTAAAGCTGATTTGACCGAACTTCACGATATCTTTCATGAAATAGTGGGTTTGTGTAAACACGAGTAACAATCAAAAAGGGCTTCAAAATTTTGAAGCCCTTTTTTAGTTATACTCCTTTGTCCTTGTATTTTGATACACCCACCAGGTTCCTTTTTTAAAATATACATAATCTTTGGCTTCGCCCAATCCAGAGAAGCCTAAATCGGTAGGCGGTGGGTCAGGCGGTTCAGGCTTGCAGCTATGCAGTGCTGTTATTGCACTAAGTGAAAAAATAATAAGCGTGAGTTTAAGTAGTTTCATAGTGCGAAGGTGTTTAGTTAATCAATATGTTAGATAGAATTTTAAGTTAAAGAATTAAGAATATTTATTCAAATGTTAGCCAATCTTTTAATATAGACAAGATGATTAATGTCATATTTTAAATTGTATAAAAGGGATTGATTGACCATCAAGTTTACCAATATTTATAAATTTTTTTCTAAACCGGTCTCTATATATCCAATACTTTTCAGTTAGTTCTTTATCCTTTTCTGCAGATGTTTGAGCAATTTAAAAAGAGGCCTCTATCATGAGCGATATTACTACGAGTATCTTTATATTTTTCATAAGTTTTATTATTTATTGAATTATGTTTGAATTGATAAGTTTCCAGCTATGATATAATGTTGAAGTATCTCCAAAAAATTTTGAATCGAACAGTTCTTTTTTTACAATCCCGTAATTTCTTGCCCAATAATATTTTTCTGGTTTATGCTTTAATGGCAATGGCTCAGTACCATTACTTTTTATATAAAATACCGCCACATCATTATATGTTTTATTGTTAATAATCATTGTATCCTTAACACCCAAACAGTATTTATACGCTTTAAAATTAAATGGATAATAAAATGGCTCTATTTCTCCTTCATAAGGGTTGCTTCTTTCTAAAGTCGGTAATATAAAATTTTTAGGTTCGTCTATACTTTCAACAGTTTGTTCTATTTGTATCAGTTTATAATTATATCCATTAGTAATACTTTTACTTCTAACAGAAAAAACTTCATTGGTAAATCGCCATTTTTTATTCACTTGTTCTAATGTATCTATAACACTTGTGTATACTTCGATTGTATCATACTCACCTGTTCTTGTATTTTGATACACCCACCATGTTCCTTTTTTAAAATAAACATAATCCTTCGCTTCACCTAAGCCAAAAAAGCCGAGGTCTGTCGGAGGAGGGTCAGGCGGTTCAGGTTTGCAGCTATGCAGAGCCGTTATTGCAATAAGTGAAAAAACAACAAAGGTTAGTTTAAGAAG
>CAMDGU010000015.1 GCA_945897885.1 Chitinophaga pinensis | reverse complement strand
TGATTTCAAAAAAGCTTCAAATCCTAAAGTTCCATTTTTCCCTCCGTGATAAAAAGCACATTCATAACCTTCTTTCTTTAAATAAAAAGGAAAACCGGGGGTAATATTATGAATGTAGTTGCTATACATAAAATCGGTTTTGGTAAGTTTAGGAACTCCTTCTAAAATAGCCGGAATAGCATCTACACTGCGGGTTCCATTACTATAAGCCCTGTTATAAAAAGTAGAAAATTTTGCTAATTTTTGCAAAAAAGGCGAATATGAAATAGCCTCATCTGTTTCAGGAAACGTATATTCCTTTCCAAAACTCTCCAAAATTAGGATAACGATATTCTTCTTTTTAAAACCTTCTGCACTTTTCAAAACATGATAATCGCCTTTCATTATTTCCTTAAGTTCTGTTTCGGTAAAATATTTAGGGATATAGATAGTTTCTCCTGTAAACGATTCTAAAATATTAAACCCCGAACTAATGGATAATTGCGAATGTGAAGCCGGCACAAATAAAGCGGTATCAATACTTCTCAAAGGTTTTAACCTAAATCCACCACGAATGGTGAGAACTAAAAAGGCTAAAACTAAAATGTTTAAAGGAATTTGAAAATACCACTTTAGTCTATTTTGAGATTTAACGATAGGGTAGAATTGCCAAGTTAAAAATACCATGACTAAAATAACCGGAACAAACCACCAATAATCGAATATGTATTGAATGACTCTAATTTCCTCCTCTCCTGCCATTTTAAACAAAGTGATATTTAACCGTGATTTTGAAAATGGAAAATAGCCCGCATCAATGCATGTTAGTGTGAAAAGTATAAAAATAATACCAATAAAAAATAGTTTTAATCCGGTTTGAATTTTCGGATTATAAAACCAATTACCGGGCAAAAGATGAATTAGAATAAATGGCGAAAGGCAATAAAAAAGGGTGATAACATCAAAATATGCTCCCCAAAAGAGGATTTCAAAAGCTTTAAAAAAACCTGGAAATACAAATTGATTGGCATTAAAAACCCAAAAGGTTATTCTTGCTGCCATTAGTATTAATAAGGCCAAAGCCAATCTTCGCAACAGAAGCATTGCCGGAATATTTAAAAAAGGCGAATTGATTTTCAAGCCCTGCAAAAATAAGGAGCGAGTGCAAATTGTGGATATTATACTGCAAATAATAAATTGGGTTAAAAAGCTAATTACTAATTTTGAAACATTGCTATTAAATTAAATAAATAGAATTTTATGAGTCAGAATGAACAATTAGAAAAACTAAAAGTATTAAAATTAACCATTGACAAGCTGGAGAAAAGCTATGGTAAAGGCATTGTAATGAAAATGGACGATGCCAGTATTGGAGCCATGGAAGTTATCTCTACAGGTTCATTGGGATTGGATATGGCATTAGGTGTTGGGGGATTTCCAAAAGGAAGAGTGATAGAAATATATGGTCCTGAAAGCAGTGGTAAAACTACTTTGGCCATGCATTGCATTGCCGAAGCCCAGAAAAAAGGAGGTATTGCAGCATTTATTGATGCGGAGCATGCTTTTGATAAATCGTATGCCGAAAAAATAGGTATCAACACGGCCGAAATGTTGATTTCACAGCCGGATGACGGAGAACAAGCTTTAGAAATTGCTGATAATTTAATCCGTTCAGGGGCTATTGATGTAATCGTAATTGACTCTGTTGCTGCTTTAGTTCCTAAAGCTGAAATAGAAGGTGATATGGGTGATAGCAAAATGGGTTTGCAAGCCCGTTTGATGAGTCAGGCTTTGCGCAAGCTTACCGGAACCATTAACAAAACTGGTTGTATTTGTATTTTTATAAACCAGTTGCGTGAAAAGATTGGAGTCATGTTTGGTAATCCTGAAACCACTACCGGTGGAAATGCTTTGAAATTTTATGCATCTATCCGTCTAGATATTCGCCGTATGAACCAAATTAAAGAAGGTTTGGATGCTACAGGAAACCGAGTAAAAGTAAAAGTTGCTAAAAACAAAGTTGCTCCACCATTCCGTATGGTTGAGTTTGATATTATGTTTGGCGAAGGAATATCTAAAGTTGGTGAGATAGTAGATATCGGAGTAGACTTGGAAATTGTTCAAAAAAGCGGTTCATGGTACAGTTACAATGGCACAAAACTTGGTCAAGGCCGTGATGCTGTAAAACAACTATTGCTTGATAACCCTGAAATGGCCGATGAAATAGAAGCCAAAATAAGAGAAAAAGTAAAACCAACTGTTGCAGCTCCGGCCACAGCAGCGCAGTAAAATAATAAAGTAACACCTACGCACAGATAATTACGAGTGACGCGGATAATTTTGAAGCAACACCTTGTTCTCCGTGCCATAGTGCGAAACAATATTTAAACTCTTGCTTCCAACCCGAACCCCTCAGCTACTCAAATGGTTATACCCATCGTTGATTTGGGATAAACAGGTTACGGATAATTCAGTTTTCCTTACATTTGATGATGGCCCACATCCTGAAATTACCAAATACGTAATGGATGAATTGGACAAATACGGTTTTAAAGCCACCTTCTTTTGCATAGGCGATAATGTAAGAAAATATCCTGAAACTTATAAGGAAATATTAGACCGAGGTCACAAAACTGGTAATCATACATTTAATCATTTAAAAGGATTTCAAACCTATAATAAAACCTATTTAAATAATACGGAGAAATGTGCCGAATTGGTGAATAGCAAACTTTTCAGACCGCCACACGGCCATTTGAAATCATCGCAGGTTAGTCATCTAAAAAAACAATACAGCATTATAATGTGGAGTTTATTGGCAGAGGATTGGAACCCAAAACTGGATGTAAACATGAAATTGGGGCAGTTAAAAAAACTAACTCAAAAAGGGGATATCATTGTGTTTCATGACAGTGCAAAAGCTCAAAAAAATCTTGAGTTTTTATTACCAAAGTACCTTCAGTTTTTGAGTGAAAATAATTTCACCAGTTCATTGCTTTAAACTATGGGGTTAGCTCTTCAAATACTATGTTGGGGAATAGTTGGCATTTTTTTTAGCATTCAAATTTTTAGTTTAATCGCTCAGTTTTTACCCAATAAAAAACCTGTTCAAACATTTGAAGCGTGGCCTAAAGTTTCCATTTTATTGGCTGCCAGAAATGAAGCTAAAACAATTGAACGTTGCCTCCAAGCATTTTCACGACTGGATTATCCGACAGAACAACTTGAAATTTTGATAGGGAATGATGCCTCTGAAGATTCTACAAAACAAAGGGTTGAAAAATTTATCAAAGACAAACCCAACTTTAAACTTTTTGATATAGAAACTAATCTTGGAAAAGCCTTGGGAAAAGCTAATGTTTTAGCACATTTAGCTCACAAAGCCACGGGCGAATTTTATTTTATAACCGATAGTGATGTGGCCGTTCCAAAAGGTTGGATAAAATCACTTTTAAGTAGCTTCACACCAGAAGTTGGTATAGCTTCGGGAACCACAACTTGCCAGGGTGGTAACTGGGCGGCCAATCTTCAAAGTGTGGATTGGCTCCATTTTATGGGATATATTAAATCCTTTGCCAATGTTGGCGTTTCATCTACTTCGGTAGGCAATAATATGGCAGTAAGAGCTGAAGCCTATTGGCAAACAGGCGGGTATGAAACCATAGATTTTTCAATTACCGAAGATTATAAATTATTTAAAGAAGTAACCTCACGAGGCTGGGAATGGCACAATCTTTTAAACCCCGAAACCTTAGGCTTGGCAATGCATATTTCATCCTTTTCAGAAATAATGCATCAACGAAAACGTTGGCTTATGGGCGCTAATGAATTACCATTAACCTGGAAATTTTTGTTGGTCATTTACGGATTATTTATACCTGTATTACTTGTTTTTGGGTATTTCAATATAGTATTAGCCTTAAAATTATGGACTATAAAATTTGCTTTACAATCCTTATTTATTGTGGTTTTAGTGACAAAAGCAAAATTGAAATTTAAAGATATCAGTACGTTTTATATTGGATACGAATTGTACCTGATTTTTATGACTCTCATTACTTCTTTATTTTATTTATTGCCTGTAAAATCCATTTGGAAAGGCAGACTATACACCCAAAAAGGGTTGAGCAAATAAGGACAAAAATGACTTTCAAATTATTAAATTAAGAATACATTTGAATCTTTAAATAAAACCATGAAAAAAACACTTTTACTTATAGTCATTGCTTCTTCAGCCTTTTTATCATTTGCCCAGCCGGTAATATTTAATTCAAGTTTTGAAAATTGGGAGAGCAGATACACTAAATCAGCTCCTGTTGGCTGGCAGACAGATTCCGCAGGTGTAACCAACGGAAGTATTAAAAAAATATCAACTGCAAGTGCCGGTAATTCTTCCATTCAAATTGGTACAACAACTTATCAAGGGAATGTAATAAGTTCTTTTATTAAAAGAGACGATTCTCTCACCTCAACTCCACAAAACCTCTCTTTTGATTATATGGTACTTTTGAATAACACCTCGCAGTTTAACAGTCTTTATGTAGAAATATACTTTTTTGACTCAAAGAAGAAGGATTTACGCGACTTTAATTGGTCATCATCTGGCAACAATACAAAATTTATCTCGGCAAATATCCCCTTAACATTTAATTCGGGAGAGGTTCCAAAGTATTACACCTTAAGAATCAGTTATTTTAATGTTGGCGGGATATCAGGCGAATATGCCATTATTGATAACCTCAAATTTGCAAAGCCTGCCGGAGTTTTAAAAACATTGACTCCTTCCGATATTAATGTGTATCCAAATCCAGCCATTGGTACTTTAAATTTCAGTAATAAGGCTAATGACAAGCTTGCCAGAGTTAGATTAATTTCAACCGCCGGACAAAATTTCGAATTTCCAGTTACAAATTCTTCTATTGACATTTCAAGCGTAAGCAAAGGAATCTATTTGGCAGAATTAATCGATGCTAATAATCAGATTTTGAAACGTGAGAAAGTTAGTGTCTTAAATTAATTTTGGTTAAGCCATAACAAGCTGCTATCGCCATAACTCAAAAAGCGATAATCATTATCCAAAGCATTTTTATAAACCTTTTGCCAATCGTCTCCAATAAAGGCAGCCACAAGCATCATTAAGGTTGTGTTTGGGTAATGAAAATTTGTAATCAATGCCTTTACCGAGGTAAATTTGTATCCAGGCATAATCATAATACCTGTTTTTGCTGCAATTGAAAAAAGATGCATTTGATGCATATAATTTTTCAATACTATCATCGACTCGCTCCAGGTTAGTGGTAAACTTGAATACTGATAGGGGTATAATTTTTCTATAGTCAATGGTTCAGGTTCGTTTCGATACATTTTTACACCTATCCAATACAAACTCTCCAAGGTTCTTAATGAGGTAGTTCCTACAGCCACTCGCACTTTATCACTCAAAAGTTCTTCGATGCTTTCTGCCGTTACTGAAATCATTTCGGCATGCATTTCATGATCTACCATTGATTCCACATTTACAGGAGCAAATGTTCCTGCTCCTACATACAAGGTAACTTCTGTAGTTTCAATTTGCTTTTCTTTAATCTTTTCCAATACCTTTTCCGAAAAATGAAGCCCAGCTGTAGGAGCTGCTACAGCACCTTCTTGTTTAGCAAAAACAGTTTGATATGAACTTAAATCAGAAATTTCCGCATCCCTCTTTATATAAGGTGGCAAAGGTGTTTTTCCAGCCAAATCAAGAATTGTGCTAAATGGCAAATTCCCTTCCCAACTTAGTTCTACCAGCTGCTTTTCTTCAGAAAATAATCTGGCTTTTAAGAAAATTTCATTACCCTTATTATTTAAGTTCAATGTTAAAATTTCATCGTTCTTCCAACGTTTAAGATTCCCAATCATGCATTTCCAAACACACTTATCTGTAACTCTTAAAGCCAATTCCATTTGGTTAAATGGACTTTCAGGTTCCAAAAGAAATACCTCAATTTTGGCTCCGGTTGCTCTGTAAAAATTCAGCCTGGCAGGAATAACTTTGGCATTATTTAAAACCAAATGGCTATTAGCTGGCAATAATTCAGGAAGGTTTTGAAAGGAAAGATTTAAAATTTCACCCTTATTATATACCAATAGCTTAGATTCATCTCTTTTCTCCAAAGGCTTTTGAGCTATGCGTTCCTCAGGAAGCAAATAGTCAAACTGAGATAATTTTATAGTAAGAAACTTTTCAGGAATCATAATAATTGAAACCGTTTTCCCGGCAATGTTTTTATTAATCCTTTAAATTCCAAATCCAGTAAAGTTAAAGCCGCTTTACTGCTGCTAAAATTTGAAACACCAATTATCTCATCAATTTCCATCAATGGTTTTTCTTTAAACAAATTCCACAATAAGGTTTCTTCAGGTGATAAATCTATGGGTAACACCCTTTGCGATGGCGGAAGTTTTGAGGGTGTATCCCAACCTAATGAACGAACCAAATCCAGGGAATTTTCAATCATTTCAGCCTTATTGGTTTTTATTAAAAAATTGCAACCGGTTGATTTTTCGTCATTGCTCCTGCCCGGCAGAGCCATTAAAGTTCTATCGTATTGCCAAGCCAATTCAGCTGTTATCATTGAACCACCTCGTTGGGCAGTTTCTACAACAATTAAGGCATCACACAATCCGGCTACTATTCTATTTCTTTTAGGAAAATTTTCACGGTCAGGAATGGTTCCTGATAAAAATTCTGTAATTAATCCTCCCTTACCATTTATCATTGGCTGTACATGTTTTTTGTGGTCGGCAGGATATAATCGGTCTAAGCCATGAGCCAAAACTCCTAATGTGGGCAATTGATTTTTTAAAGCAGCTTTATGAGCACACACATCTATTCCATAAGCCATTCCGCTTATCACTGTTATTCCCGTTCCGTTTAAATCTTCTAATAATTTTTCACAAAATTGTTTGCCATATTCGGTTGGTTTTCTAGTGCCTACTATGCCAATTATTTTATCCGCATTCAAATCGGCATTGCCCAATTGATAAAGTATTACAGGACAATCAGAAGTACTTTTTAAACGATAAGGATAATCGGGGGATGCATAAAAAAAGGTTTTAATTTTATGCTTCTCAATAAATTTCAATTCATCTTCTGCTTTTTGAAAATCGGTAAAATCCAAAACGGCTTTAGCGGTTACATCCCCTATTTCGGGTATTTTTAACAGTGTAGATTTTTTTGCTTTAAAAACTGCTGAGGCACTTCCGCAATAGCTTATTAAATTTTTTGCAATTACCGGACCCACGCCATCTACAAGGGTTAAAGCTATTTGATACTGGAGTTCCAAGTGACTTAAGAAATTAAGATAATTTGAAGATTTGGAAATTTGAAAATGTAAACCTCAATCTATTCATTATTAACACTAACCATAAAAACTTATCGCTGATTTGTATTGGTATTCATGTGCAAATATCCAATCAACTCATCATAACCATATTGCTGGTTTTTATGATAAAGGAAAATATCATAATCGTTTTCCGTTTCATAATGGTCACCTTCGGTAAAGGTGTGCTCAGGTGTTTTTCCGTCATCTGCAGGAGTAACATATTCATAGTTATAATAACTCTGCTTCAGTTTCATTTTTTTAAAATAAACGCCCTTGTCGGGATAGTAATCCAGTTTGTATTTTTCTTTCATTTGCCAATCGGTAAACTCACCGAATACATACACTCCGTTTGGGCTCAATTCATGGTCGGCTTTTAAGTAAAAATGAACGAGAGCATAATCACCGTCTTCTACTATTTTATTGCCATCTTTATTAGAAATAGCCCTGCGACCATTGTAATCAAACTGATTGTAATACGCTAAGTGAGCCCTTGTTTGGTCAGGCTTTAACACCGCATTTTTCATAGAGTCAATATACTTTTCGGCCACATTCATACTAAAAAAACGCAGCGACCGAATATCAAAAAACCGAAACTCATTGCCCCCCGAAAATAAATTACCTTCCTCATAATTATATACCAACTGCCCGTTGTTTACAAAATTTGGCTTAAGATTGGTTATGGCAGTGCTCCAATTATAGTTTTGAAGCACAGATGCTTTTACGTCCAAAAACGGATTTGGAATAAAATAATTTTTATAATCTACCCAAAAATCAACTTCTTGTTTTGAAAATCTGTAGCGAACATCACTGGCGCTATTAACCTTAGCTGTTACTATCAACTTATTATCAAGCACCATAAACCGGCGGGTTATTAATAACTCTTCCTCATCAAAATTTCGATACACCTTTAAAATATAATTTCCCGATCGGGTAAACGATAAATCCTGTGACGGAAACAAGCATTTATAACTCACATACTTTTGGTATGTATTGGTACTAAATTTAAAATCAGTAATGTTACCCTGATAATTGCCCGCCAAATACTCATTTTGGGTCATATTACTGGGTTCCCAGTTCGAATTGCAATGAATCATCGTAAACTGCAAAAACTCATTGGTAGGATTTAGCATATCAAATGTTAATTGCAATTGCTCGCCTGAGTTAAGTGAAATCATTGGAACAGGGTCGGTAAGTTCGCTGGTTTTATTAAGCAACACAGTTTCAACGTGTGGGTCAAAAATTTGATTTTTATAAACTACCGGTTCATCCACACCCAAATCTTGTGCCTGTAATAACCATGGAATACTAACAAGGAGTAAAATACTAAGTTTCTGCATTTAAAATTGATAACGCAAAATAGATACCATTTTGTGTAGAAAACAATTTATTTGTTAACGAGTTTCTTCCCATTAAAGATAAACTGACGGCTTTGTGTAAGTATGAACCTGCTACACTGTATTTTTGTTGCTATGAACCGATTTTTAAAATCCCTTGCGTATGCTATTCAAGGTATTTCACATTTATTGCTCTTTGAAAGAAATGCAACAATTCAAAGTGCTATGGCACTTGTGGTTATTGGATTAGGATTTTGGTTAAAAATTTCAGGAAATGAATGGATTGCCCTACTTTTTGGAATAGGTTTGGTATTAGCCGCCGAAGCTTTTAATACAGCAATGGAACACCTAAGTAATTTGGTAGAGCCTAACCCTAATCCAAAAATTAAAATTATTAAGGATTTATCGGCGGGAGCTGTGTTATTGATAAGTATTGCTGTTTCAATAATTGGGATAATTATATTTTTACCAAAAATATTAACTGTTCTTTATCAGTGATTTTACGGCTAACCGTATGACTAATCTCATATTTTAATATATCACCTCAAGCTAAATTTGCTTAATAAATTTTTATATGAAAACCGAGACCATATTGATTGAGAATTTAAAATGCTCAGGATGTGCATCCACTATCAAAAACGCTATATCCTCACTCCTTGGAGTGAATGAAGTATCGGTAGATAATGATCATTTTAGCATTTCGGTTAAATACGATTCCCATATCATTTCTCATGAGGAAATAGCTCAAAAATTAGCTACCATTGGCTATCCCGAAGTAGGTGATTCAAATTCATTGCTTACAAAAGCTAAAAGTTATGTAAGTTGCGCTATTGGTAGACTTCATTCACAAGAAAATTAAAACTTATTTATAACGTATATGAAATCAAATATTAGTCAAGCCGACAAATTAATCCGCATTGCTCTGGGTTTATTATTGGGTTTAATTGCCGTGTTTACCCAAGTAATTTGGTTGGGAATTGCAGGTATTATTATTCTGGCCACAGGATTAATTAATTACTGCCCTATCTATGGTATATTTGGGTACAGCACCCGTAAATATCATGCCAGTCCTTATCATGCCAAACCAAAAAAGAAAAATAACCATCATTAAATAATGCAGCACATAACTGAATCACGCCATGTAGATGAATTAGCCTTTGATGCGCTGATCGATGGGCATACCATTCGTTTTGATGGCAAGGCTGGAAACACCGGGCCTCGGCCAAAAGCAATAATTTTAAACTCTTTGGCTATTTGTTCGGGCTTTGATGTTGTACCTATTTTGCAAAAAATGAAAGTTGAATTCTCGGATTTAAGTATCAAAACCACCGGCGATTTAACCGATGATGTTCCTTCGGTTTACAGCCATATTCATATGGAATTTAGAATTAAAACTGCTTTGGAAAATAAACCTAAAATAGAACGTGCCGTTCAATTATCTACCGAAAAATACTGTGGGGTTTATGCCATGCTTATTAAGGTTTGTCCTATTTCGCAATCCATTGTCTATTTGTAAATTTTGTTAATTTGATCAGTGAACTGACTAATTTTACATTAATTCAGTCAGTGCAGTGACAAAATTTTGATTTTTTGCCACTTTCCATTCAGTCATTTTATAGCAATTTTCGTTAATTCAGTCACCCTATTGACTAAATTTACATTAATTCAGTCAGTTTACTGACTGAATTTTCATTTTTTGTTTTACTTTTGAAGTATGTTTAACAGAAAATTACAAGAAATAATGGAAAGCAACTTTAGTAAACAAAAGGTTGCTTTACTACTTGGAGCCCGACGAGTGGGCAAAACAGAACTGCTGGAAACCATTTATGAAAAACACAAAGCCACCACATTGTGGCTTAATGGCGAAGATGCCGATACAGCCACCCTCTTAGAAAACCGAACCGAAGCCAATTACCGAAAATTATTGCAAGGCTATAATTTATTATTTATTGACGAAGCCCAATTTATCCCCGACATAGCCCGAAAAGTGAAGTTGATGATTGATACTATAAAACCCTTGCATATTGTTATTACAGGTTCATCGGCATTTGATATTGTTCAAATGGGCGAACCGCTTGTGGGCCGGACGATTACTTACAATATGTATCCATTGGCACAAATGGAATGGAAGCAAGCCGAAAATTTATTGCAAACCAAACAAAACCTGGATGACCGATTGATTTATGGGAGCTACCCGGAACTTAGCAAAATAGATACCTCGGAGCAAAAAGCCGCTTACCTGCGTGAGTTGATAAATACCTATTTGCTAAAAGATATTTTAATGTTTGAGAATATTAAAAACTCACAAAAACTAAAGGATTTGCTGGTGCTTATTGCTTATCAGGTTGGAAACGAAGTTTCACCACATGAATTGGGAAAACAATTAGGGATGAGTAAAAATACTGTAGAACGGTATTTAGATTTACTGTCTAAAGTATTTGTGATATATAGCCGGAGCGGCTATAGCAGCAACTTGCGAAAAGAAGTAGTAAAAAGCAAACGCTGGTATTTTGTAGATAACGGAATTCGGAACGGATTGATTAATGATTTCAGGCCGCTAGCTATTCGGAATGATATTGGTCCCTTATGGGAACAATACATTTTGGCCGAACGGATTAAATATAACAGCTACAAGCAAAACGCTGTAGAAAATTATTTTTGGCGAACCTACGACCAACAAGAAATTGACCTGATAGAAGTGAAAGACACCAACCTATTAGCAATTGAATGCAAATGGAAAGATGATAAATATAAAATTCCAACGGCCTTTGCCAAGGCATATCCTGACGCTACTTTTCAATTGATAAATCAGGGAAATTATTTGGAGTGGATTGGGGGATAAACTGGTACTTGATTTCGATGCGTGAGGACACGAATCGAGGCGGAGATATAAATCGACGGGGGATTTATAAATTACTCTATTCCAAATTTTATAAGGTATACGGCTGATTCCTGTTCATTATACATTGTTTGGTAATAATAATTATTGTACCAACATAAGGGAATATTATCTTTATCCTCTTTCTCTGTTTCAGCCAACACTTCCTGTCTTGAATTATCCGGTTCTATTTTTCCATCTTTCAGCGAAAAACTGTAAACTTTATCAGAAGAAAAGTACCCCAACTTAACTGCCCCATCTACCATATACCGCGCTAGCTTTTGGTTTACCCTAAGTGCCTTATATCCCAAATGAATTGGAATACAATGTTCAAATTCCTTTTCACCAGAAACATTAAATCCCAAAACTACAGCATGGGTATATTGATAACCATTAAATGCCGGATCTCCGTTAGAATTATTAAAGGTTTTATATGTAGGATAAAAAAACTCAGCTGACACAACTAATGAGCCATTCATATTTATTACATGATGATAAAGAGTAACATAGTTCACAGATTTTTGCCTTTCAACCTTGTCTTTTTTCTTATCTGGTAAATAATTATAAAAGTTAGAAATTTTCTTGAATTCAATATACTTGATATACTTTAATTGGGTTCTCCCAATTTTTGCAACAAACATACCTAGAATAAACCTTGATGAAATCTCTGACCGATAATTTCCAACAATAGCAAATTCATCGTTTCCAATATCAGTAATTAAATAAGGATCTATTACGAAATCGTTTTCATTATTAGTCAATATTTTATCTTCTACAATATTACCTTCATCATCCATCAAGGCCATATTGACTATTTTTTTATCCTTGTAACAAATAGCCAAATACTTAGAGTTTGCTTTTATTACTCTTTGAATTGTTCTTTTTTTCCATTCCTCAGGCAACTCTACTTTAGTTATTTCCCCCGTTTTAGTATCTATCGTATTGATGTTTATATCCTCGTTATATATATGGGAAAGAATGAAACTCGTTTTATTTAGAGAAAAAATCACATCACCAAGCATTCTTTGCTTTGAAGGAGCCTTAATTTTCAGGGTTTGTACCTTCTTGGTTTCAGGGTCAATTATTGTAAGGTTTCTAACTTCATCAACCCCATGAAAAACCAAAATCTTGTTTAAAGTTGAATCATAACAAAGTGTCTTAATATTTTCCTTTTTCCCATCCAAACTGTATCTAACCGTACCTGTTTTTTAAGATTAGCATCATAAATAACTATTTCCTTTTGAGGGTCTATTGAATTTTTATTTATTGCCACACCCGATTTATACAGGTTTATTAAATTACCTCCCGAAGCAATTTTAACTTTGTCTACTTCACCTCTTTGTGCAAAGCAATTTAATATAAAGCAACTAAATACAATTAATGTGAGGGTTATGTTTTTCATAGACTATTAAATGAGTTATTTGATTTGGTCCACGAAATACCATAATAAATAGGCATCAAACAAATTTAAAATTGAACCTTTGTAGATTAGCCTTTAGTATCCTCCGCAAAGTGTGGTGCAATACTATTTTATATCTTCTCCGCGCAAGCCATCCCATCCAGAGCCGCCGATACGATTCCTCCGGCAAAGCCCGCTCCTTCGCCACAGGGATATAAGCCTTTAATATCCGGGTGTTGCAGGGTTTCCTTATCTCTGGGGATTTTTACCGGTGATGAAGATCTGCTCTCCACTCCTACCAATATGGCTTCTGGCGTTAAATAGCCTTTCATCTTTCGGCCCATTTGCTGCAAGCCTTGCCGCAATGATTTGGTAATTTCATTGGGTAAAATATCATCCAAACCCGTGGCTTCCACTCCCGGTATGTAGGAACACTCCGGCAAGGTGGTACTTACTTTTTTATTAATAAAATCTATGAGCCGTTGAGCTGGAGCGGTTAGGTTTTTATTAATCGCCTTAAAGGCTTTTTGCTCTATTTCTTCCTGATATTTCATGGCGGCTAAGGGGCCGTATTCCTTAAACTTTTGCCAATCCAGTTCATTTACCGCCACCACCATTCCCGAGTTGGCAAACTTGCCGTTTCGCCGCGATGGCGACCAACCGTTAACTACAATTTCGCCGGGTGATGTAGCAGCTGGGGCTATAATACCTCCCGGACACATACAAAACGAAAATACCCCGCGACCATTGGCTTGTTCCACCAAGCTGTAACTGGCAGGTGGCAAATACTCACTGCGGGTTACACAATGGTATTGAACCGAATCAATGAGTTTTTGAGGATGTTCAATTCTAACACCTAAAGCAAAGGATTTGGCTTCAATGGCTATTTGCTTTTTATGCAATAATTCAAATATATCGCGGGCTGAATGTCCTGTTGCTAATATAATTTCATCGGTTGCTATTTCTTTACCCGAGGCCAGATGAACGGCTTTTACAGCATTATTTTTTATAACAATATCCGTCAGTTTTTCATTAAATAATACCTCGCCGCCCTTGTCAATAATGGTTTGCCGGATGGCTTCCACAATATGCGGAAGTTTATTGGTGCCAATATGCGGATGAGCTTCATACAAAATGCGTTCATCAGCACCGTGGGCAACAAATATTTCCAATACTTTGCGAATGTCACCGCGCTTTTTACTTCGGGTATAAAGCTTTCCATCACTATAGGTTCCTGCACCTCCTTCTCCAAAACAATAATTCGATTCAGGATTTACAATTCCTTCACGATTTAATGCTGCCAAGTCCCGTCTTCGTTCCCTTACCGGCTTTCCCCGTTCTATAATTATGGGCTGAATTCCTCGTTCCAAGAGTCGCAAAGCAGCAAACATTCCTGCCGGACCAAAACCTACAATAACCGCTGATTTTTTTTTCTGAGTCTTCGGAAAATCAGGTTTCCAAAGTAAAGGTTCAAAAATCTCATCACCGTGATTTACATCCACCACCAGTCGTATCATAACCGGCGTTCGGCGGGCATCTATGGATTGTTTTATTTTTTGAATATGCCCTATATTTTGACCTAATATATTTTTAACAATCCCTCTGATTTTTTCATCATCGGCAGCTTGTTCGGGGGTTATATATAATTCTAAATTCTGTGGCATTTTTTTTATTTTTTTAACACGGAGGCAAAGAGAACACAGAGAAACACTGAGGGTGGATTGTTTCTTTTATACTATTCGGCTTAGAATGCGTATTTTTTTATTCATTATGTAATATCCTTCATGAACCTCCGATTTTCTCCGTGCCTCCGTGTTAGCCTTTCACTTTGCATGATCCTTGCTCAACACCTGTAAATAGGCTTTCCCATAAACCCCGTTCAAATCTTCCTCACACGAATTTGTCCAATATTTTAAGGTTACATTATCAAATATGGAAGTACAATTCTGCCCTAACAATCCAAAACCATTATTAAAAAAATAGGTAGCAAATGGCTTGGAGCCTTTCTTTTCAATATCATTGGAATATTTGTAAGGTTGACTAGGTTTAATACAACATTGATTAAGTATTAACAGAGGAATATCCGTTTGCGAGCAAATTTTTGAAACCGTTTGCGGCGTTTCAATCACACCACCGGTCCATACCATTGGAATATGAAATTTATCTGCCACTTGCATTTCGGTTATTCCCAATCGGTTTACACCGTGATCGGCTACCATCACAATCAGTGTATTTGTCCAAAGGTTTGATTTTTTTAAAGCTTTTAGAAATTTACCCAAACATTCATCGGTATATCGGGCTGAACTCATATATTCCTCATCCCCGTTATGTTTACCAAAATAATAATAGCCTGGCAAATCAAATGGCTCGTGATTACTAAGGGTAAACAATCCTGAAAAAAACGGCTGCTTCATTTTCTGCAACTCGTCGGCATATTGCGCCAGCATAAATTCGTCGTGAACTCCCCATTTACCACGTTTGTATAGAGAAGACAGGTCTTTATCCGAAACGATTTTTTGAACTCCTGCTGAAATGAAATACGACCGAAGATTGGCAAAATCCAAATTTCCACCGTAGAAAAATGAAGTGGAATAATCTGCCGCCGCAACATCTTTAAAAATAGAAGGCAGCTTTGAAAATTTATCGGGAAATTGCACAATGGCAGACTTAGGCATAGCCGGATACCCACTAAAAATGGATACTAACCCCTTATCACTCCTGTCACCACTTGCAAACAAGTTTGAAAAATAAATGCCTGATTTTGTTAACGCATTAAAATTGGGAATTACTTCTTCGCCTTTATATTTCAAATCCACCAATTTGGCTAAATAGCTTTCTAATACAATAACAATCACATTGGGTTGGGCTGTTTTTACAAAGCTTTCATTTCCCTTAATCGAATCGTTAATTTGAAACAGTGAGTTAAATTTTTCAGTAGCCAATTCATCCGTCATAAACGAATAGTTATTTTCAGAATCCGCTTCAGCAAAGGAATACAAAACATTCCACAACGGATTATAAGCCGCCTGATTGGGGTAAATTTCTTTATGAAAATATACCTTGCTTAAATTTACCGGCACAATTCCTATGCCTCCTCTGATGGGAATAATTAACAAGCCACAAAAAAACAAAATCATTACAATCTGTAACACATACGAAGCTTTGCCCACAGGTTTTTCATGCATTTGGTGTAGATTTAACCGAAGGTATAAATAATTAAAAATCCAATATAAACCTACACCTACTGCAATTGGCAAAATCATATACAACCAATTAATGGAAGCTGCGGCCTCTTTCGGGGTTTCCAAATATTTTAAAGCATTGTAATCTAAAGGGGTTGCCCAATACAAATACAAAACCGCATTGCTAATAATAGCCAAGCAACTTATAGCCAAAACCACCCATTGAAACCCCTTAAATAATTTACCAAAAATTTTGGGAGCAAACAATCCACCCAAAAGCATGAGGCATAAAAAAAATGTAAAATATCCGGCAATGGAAGCATCCAGCCAAAAGCCATGCAACATGGATTGTGCTAAAACTTTAAGACTGAATTGGGAGGCCGAAGATTTAGTAATACCAAAGAATACCAACCTGCCTACCTGAAAAAAGAGTAGCCAATAAATGAAGTATTTGAGGATGGATTTGAGGCGGTGCGGCACAGGCTGCAAAGTAAAGCAAGTTTTAAGAAACTAATTGCTTGGAATTTTAAACAGCCATCCTATTATTAACCCTTACCTATCAAAAATATAGATACCGTTAATATCATAATCTGTTTTGCTAATAAACGATTTGCCATTAAGCTTTAGTTCTTGCAAAGGTTCGCCACATCCACAACTATTCTTATAAGGCGTGATTTGGTCTTTTCTATAATCAGCATATAAAGAATCGGTTTTCCCATTCGGCCAATCAATAAAGTAATTTTTTATATTCTGACCTGAACTTATCCAAGCTATATCTCCAATCGAAATATAATATTTATGAGCATCCCGCCTATCATTTGTATCAATGATTACATATTCCATCTCCCTTATAATTTTATTTTCATCAAAATAATAAATTAATTTATCTGCATACTGTCCCAAATTAATTGAATCTTTAGGGTATAATTTAAAAAGAGTATTTGAATCTAAAATTGAAACCTTTAAGGCTAATTGCTTAACATACCAGTTTTTTTGTTCATCCTTACATGAAACAAAAAGGAGCGGAAAGAATAATAGGAAAAGAACTTTCATAAATTACGGAGTTATATTACAAACCATTTTATTGGAATATTAGAAATTACCTAACCCTGCAAATATCCACTTCCTTTGGTAATTCATCGTCATGCAAAAGATAATTGGTAAAAACCTTTGATAAATAGGGAATTAACGAAACGCCTTTGCTTCCAAATCCTCCAAAAATATAAAGGTTTTTATGCGTGGGATGCTGACCTAAATAAGCCCGGCGGTCTTTTGTGGATGGACGAATACCTGCCCAGTGACCAGTTGTTTTAAACTCCGTTTTCACCATTTCTTTAAGTTTTGTTTCTATTTCTTCCCTCCCGGCAGGTGTGGTTATGGGTTCTGTTAAATCCCAATTGTAGGTAGAGCCAACAAAAAATTTATTATTGCCGGTTGGCAATACAAACACACCTTTATTAATCACCCTATCCTCATAAAAATCAGAAATTTCAACTTCCAGTATTTCACCATGAACGGGCTTATGTGGTAAATAATTAAAAAACGGATTGGCTAATGAATTGGGGCCATCACAAAAGATAATGGCTTGTGCTTTTAAATCATTGTATTTAATAATTTCATTGGTTACTTCAACGTTGGTGTAATCAAAATTTTGAAATAGAATGGCATTTTGCGAAAGCAACCAATTTTGCAACGCTTTTAAAAATGTTTTTGTATCCAAACGACCAGCTTTTATAATTTGCAAGGCCCCAAAGGGATTCTCAACCCGTTTATTATTCAAGAATTGAATTTGAGGTTCAATAAATTGATTAAACCCTGATTCCTGCTGCTTGTTCAGCCACTCATTCTGATCAAAAATGCTATCAAAAAGCTTATAAAAAGGCAAGGGATAAAAAAAATATTCTCCCATTTCAGCTTCCAGTTTGGGATAAAATGCATGAAGTTCGTCAAACATTTCATTGGCTTTCCAAGTCAAGGCGGTTCGCTTGCCGGTTATAGGATTAAAAATACCTGCGGCCACCGTAGATGAAATATTCTTAGAAGGTTCATCTATTACCATCACCTTAGCCCCTTGTTTTATAAGTCGGTAAGCCAAAGATGTGCCGGCCAATCCACCACCAATTATTAAATAATCATACACTACCGCGAAAATATGAAATGAAAAGCCATATAGGAAACTAATAAACACAAACCACATAGGCACATAGTTATTTAAGGATTCACATAGCTTTATTCATGTACTTTTACCTATGTGATTTTCTATGTTACTATGCTTCTATGTGGTTCAACTTAATATTTTGACATTAAAAAAATCTCTCACTAAACTTAAATTCAAAAACACAAACCACATAGGCATATAGTTATTTAAGGATTAGCATAGTCTGTTTTCATTTCATTTATCTATGTGATTTTCTATGTTACTACGCTTCTATGTGGTTCAACTTAATATTTTGACATTAAAAATCTCCCACTAAACTTAAATTCAAAAACAAATAATTATAAAGATGAATTTAAGAATGAGGCAATATATTTGCAATTCCATTTTGAAAATCACGAAAGCCCTTTCATTCCTAATTTTTGTGGCCTTATCCATAGCAGCTATGGGGCAAACGGATACCACAAAAAAAAGCAATAAAAGAGTCAGACCACTTTTTATTTCCGTTCAGAATTTTGAATCTTTAAAACAGTCCATTCAGCCGTTTGACTCATCACTAAATGGGTTTCATCAGCTCAATCCATACCGCAAACAAAACCAAGGCTATCAGGATTTAGGACTTATTGGAACTCCAAGTCAACCATTAAGTTTGGCCACTACAAAAACAGCCGGTTTTGACCTGGGTTTTAATAGAATGAACAGTTGGTTATATAACCATACCGGCAGTGATGAACGAATAATCATTGCACCTACGCCATACACCAAACTCCATTATTCACAAGGTGAAAAGGAACTGATATTTATGGAATTGCTGCATACCCAAAATATCAACACCCGCTGGAATGTAGGCATTGATTACCGACGTTTAAAAACCAATAATTATCTTTTTTTTAATCTTGATGGTGAAGCATATAATAAGGTAAGATTGCCAAATATTTATAACCTTAAACTTTTTTCGAGCTACCGCTCAAAATCCGATAAATATTACCTTTTAGGAGCCATTACCTATAATAAAACAACTATTCGAGAAACTGGAGGCCTTTCGGCTCCACTTTCGTTTGATACCACTTCGGGTAAACTTAGGGTATTTGAAAATCCTTTAGCAAATGCCAGCAACATTATTAATCAACCTGCTCTTGTTTTAAAAAACTATTATCGCTTTGGTAAAACCAGTTTGATTACTCAAAAAAGAGATTCCAACCTTATTGACACTTTGGGTTTGGATTTTGCGCCTAAAGGATATTTTTATCATACGTTTCATGCCTCACGCTCCATGTTTAGATACAAGGACCCGAGTGCTGATACCCCATATTATAAACCACATTTTTCATCTGGGATTAACGATTCCATCCTAATGAAAGAAGTGACCAATGCTGCAGGGATAGTTATAAAAACGAGCTATAAACAATTTAGTAATCTTATAAAAGCAGGTGCAGAATACAGCAATTATGGGGTATTCAACAATTTTACAGGTCAGCAGGCTTTTTATAACCTGTCGTTAAATGGAATGCTAGTAGCCGCTTTAACTTCAAAATTTGGAGAAATAGAATTGAACGGAAACGGACAAATTTTCATAGCGGGATACAACAGCAAAGATTACCTATTGCAAACCGGAGCCAAACTTTTAATAAAAGATAAATTTAAATTGAATGCTCAATTTAGCAACCAACGCCATGTGGCTGATTATTTTCAAACCCTCGGTTTTACGGCGCCTATCAAATGGAACCAAACCCTAAAACCAACCTACCGTAATGGTTTGGATGCTTCTATAGAGTGGCTGCCTTGGCAATTAAAAGTAGGTTTTACCGCTTCTAATTTCCAGAATTACAATATTTATTTTTTTGATTCAGCCCCAAAAGGAATTGATTTTAATTATTTAAACCTTTTCGTTTCCAATAATTTAAAATTTGGTAAACTTAACTGGCATAATCGCCTTAGTTATCAGGAAATAAGCGCAACTTTTCACCTTCCAAAACTTTCACTATCGGGTGGTGTATTTTTTGAAAACCGATTCTTTAAAAAAAATATGTTGGCCCGCATTGGGGTAGATTATTATTGGTTTAGCAGCTATTATGCGGATGCCTATAATCCATACATGCGCCAGTTTGTATGGCAAAATACGACCAAAATTGGCAATTATCCATATGTTGATTTTTACATGAGTGCACAGGTTCAAACCATGAATTTGTTTATTCGTTTTGAACACATCAATATGGGGATTTCTGGGAAACGGTATTATTCCACCCCTTTGTATCCCAATCCTCCACGATTCTTTCGATTTGGTGTGAATTGGAGGTTGTTCAATTAGTCGTTTTGCAGATTAGTAATTGGGAGGATTATTATAACAAAGTTTCAATAGAATTTAAAGGTTAAACCTTGCACTAATGTTTCATGTAATCACTTCTGCTGCTATATTACCAAGCCGATCCTAGGGTAGGTTTCTTTTTTTTACTTGGCTTTTCAATACTATTCTGTCTTAAAATTTAAGCCCTTTTTTGCTCTGCCTTTACCACTCAAATACGTCAAAAAATAAACAATAAATAAATATGGTGAATTGAACACAAATGTCATTATAGCTTTTAAAGGCCAACCAATTCCCATAATACTAATTTCAAGACTTTTAACTCTGTCTAAATTTTCAGGTAATACTTTTCCATAGTATTCCCTTTCACTCATTCCGTCAATGTTATAGCCGTAGTGTTTAAGTAGAATTATGTCTGATGTGTAAGCCCACCAGGCAAAAACCAAAGCATTTATTGCTGTCGTAATCAATCCAATTATCAAATAAGAAATGAATTTGAATTTAATTGTTGACTTATTTACAAGTCGTAATATTAAAAATGGGCTTAAAATTAGTCCAACAAATAATAAAAGAGCTATAACCGTTACAATTACTTCCATTTAAACCTGTATTCTAATATATGCTAAGTTGTTTAGGTTGTTCTTAACCTACCCCCTAACCTACAAATTATCAAAAAAGTACCTCGAAATTTTGTCCATTAAATGAACCCGGTCTTTGCCACCAACATTATGCGGGTGGTGTGGGTAAACAAAATAATCCAACTGAACTCCGTCCTTAATACATTTTTCAAGGTATTGCAATGAATGCTGCCAAAGCACTACGTCATCCTCTCCACCATGTATCATTAGCATTTTACCTTTAAGATTTTTAGTGTAGTTAAGCAGATTATTGTTTTTATACCCTTCCGGGTTTTCTTCGGGAGTATCCATATAACGCTCGGTGTACATAATTTCATAAAGCCCCCAATCGATTACCGGACCACCAGCTACCCCAACTTTATACACTCCGGCATTTCGAGTCATAAGGCTTGTAGTCATAAATCCCCCAAAGCTCCAGCCATGAACACCAATTCGCGAAGCATCCACATTTGGTAATGATTTTAAAAAATCTACCCCTTTTAACTGGTCTTCCATTTCTAGTGTTCCTAGCTGACGATGAACTGCTGCCTCAAAAGCATGCCCGCGATTCATAGAACCACGTCCATCAATAGTAAACACATAATATCCATGTTGTGCCATGTATTGCATCCAAAGGTTGGCTCCGCCAAGCCAGGTATTATTTACCAATTGTAAATGAGGGCCATTGTATAAATACACCACCACAGGGTATTTATCATCCGGATTAAAATTTATAGGCTTGATTAAACGATAATGTAAATCGCTACCATCAGAAGCTTTTAAAACACCCATAGTCATTTCTCCTAGCTTGTAATCTGCCAAAGGATTTGGAGCAGTGTGTATTACTGTTTCTTTTTTTGCATCAGCCGAAATAATTCTGATTTCACGGGGAGTGGTCGCATTTTGAAAATGATCGATAAAAAAATCACCGTTTGGGCTTAATGTTGCGGTATGTGTTCCCGGTCTGTAGGTCAATTGAAATGTTTTGTTTGTTTTTAAATTCAGACTTACTAAATGCCTTTCTGTTGGACTTAATCCTGTGGACGTATAAAATAACGTATTGCCGGATTTATCAAAACCATTCAAGTCTGTCACTACCCAATTTCCTTTGGTTAGTTGATTGATTAATTTTCCTGAAACATCATATAAATACAAATGGTTGTACCCATCCCTTTCGCTCCACCAAATAAATTTGGAAGGGTCGGTTTTTAAGAAGGTCATACTGTGCTGCGGTTCCACATATTTAGCATCCGTTTCTTCAAACAAGGTTTTTACAAAGTTTCCGGTAGCGGCATCGTATTGGTTAAGCCACATATGGTTTTGTGCACGATTTACAATGGCTACAAACACTGATTTATTATCAGGACTCCATGAAATATTGGTTAAATATTGTTCCAAAGGTTCACCGGTTTTAAGAAATACCGTAGAATTTGTGGTGGTGTTATAAACACCAACTGAAGCATGATGGCTTGGTGTTCCGGCAATTGGGTAACGAATCATGCGAGCATCAGCCGGGCGGGTTTTCAACTGATAAATAGGATATTCAGCAACCATGTGCTCGTCCAAATGATAAAAAGCCAATTGCCCCCCATCATTACTCCAAAAAGTTCCTTTTACTATTCCAAATTCATTGCGGTGAACGGCTTGTCCATTAACTATTCCCGGCTTATCATCAAAGGTTATTTGCTTATCGTTGATAAATAAATTATTGCCTTTGGTATAAGCCACCTTTTTATAATTGTATGTAAAATCAGCATTCTCCATTTCGGCTGCATCATAATCAACTAAATTATAGGTAATTTTTTTGGCAACATCGTATGCTACAACCTTATTAGCATGGTTAAATCTAAAATTATTTGAATTTAACCAGGCAATACGAGGAAGTTTTTTTAAAGTATCAAATCCTGAACTTGTTAAGGCCAAATCCACTTCAGTTTTTGAAATTTTGTAAACAACTTTATTCGTTTTTGCATCCGTTACCTGAATAGTGCTTCCAACTGCCTGTGAATAAAAAGATGATTCACTCACCCATTGAAATTGGTCCAGGTTTTTAGGAATTAATTTACCTCCCCCACCAAGCACCGCCTCCTCTATGGTAAAGGTTTTATCCTGCGCAGTAGCCGAGTGAGAAAGAAAAATGGATACTGACAAAAACAATACCCAAATGGATAAGAAAACGTATTCTTTAAAATTTTTCATACTAAAATTTGAGAGGGCAAACCAAACGTAATTTTAAGTAAAAGACAATGGTTATTATTACAATTTATCGATTAATTGAGCCCTTTGTCAATTTACAGAATTGAAAAATAAAAATTTAAAAGGTAGACAATAGTCGGAAAGTATACATTTATTGATTTTTTTTTTTAAACTTGTAGTGCAGAATTATGCTAAAAAAACTCTCATTATTTGTTTTCACCTTTTCAATCTTGCTTCTTTCATGCAAAACGAAAGAAACAATTGAGTTAAGTGTAAATAAACCTAAAAATTATGATGATATATCTACTGTAAAGGTTGAAAATTATATTAACAGGATATACATTGATTTGTTGGGTCGTGAACCATTGAATACTGAAAAAATAAGAGATGTAGATACCTTAAGAGCGAATAAGCTAAACTTTGAAAGCCGAAAACGACTAATTACACGCCTAATGACCGATACCGGTTTTGTTATTGGTGATTCATCCTACATGAGGGCATATTATCAAAGAATATACGATTTAACAAAGGCTCGGTTGCTGGAAGGGGCTGGTGAAGAAGAATTTTATCAGCAAATTGGGAATGCAAAATTTGCGCTTAAATCAGCTCGATTACTTGGAGATTCAATTGGTGTTTTTTCTGCCATGGTAACAATTGACCGATGTATGAACGTCATTAATTCGAGACGAAAATATCAACTTGGGCAAATACAAATAAGCGACATGTATGCCTATATGCTTGATAATCCTATTTATGATGTGATAAATATGAATAGCTTAAACTTTGTGAATGCGAGTTTTGATAATATGTTGTTCAGGTTTCCAACCCGTGACGAATTTGAAATAGCTTATGATATTATTGACAAAGGAAAAGGAGGAAGTTTATTTGGTGGATATGCCGGTAATAAACCTGAATATTGCCAAATGTTGGTTCAATCCATTGAATATCATGAAAGCATGATAAAATGGTGCTACCTAACCTTAATAGGTCGTGAACCAACAACTCAGGAATCGTATAATTTAATTCAAGACTATTACTTAACGAAAGATTTACAAAAAGTTCAAACTTTAATTTTAATGACAGATGAATATGCCCATTTTTAAACTTGCTGTTTTCAGTTTAGTAGTTTTCTTTTTTATCCAGTGTACTAAAGAAAAGATAATTACCAATTATGAAGTGGTAGAAACCCCGTCATACGGTGATAATCTGAACAAGGATAAAGACAAAACCAATATTGAGTTTCATAGCATTCTTACTACAAACTTGTTTCAAAAACCATCGTCGATTAATGAATTAACGCGAACCGATAGAGTAATACAAAGTTGTGGTGATAAAACCTTAATCAATGAGGTAATTATTAGTAATTATATGAATACAAGTTTTGTGAAGCTTCCTACCCGTAAATTTATGATTGACAGCACCGAAAAATTTATAACCGATACCTACATCCGCTTTTTTATTCGCCGCCCAACGGAGGCTGAAAAAACCTGGTTTATAAATTTTATTAATGCAAACAAAGCCAACCCTAATTTCAGACCTGAACTGGTGTATACCTCGTTTTCAGCATCTGATGAATACATGTTTTATTAAAACTATTAAACGTCAGAAAAATGAAAAGAAGAGAATTTGTTAAAAAAGCAGCCATACTAACCGCGGGAAGTGCTGCAATGCCATACCTCTTGCCATCAGGCAGATTGTTTGCCAAAACCAATACACCATTGGCTGAACATGTGGTTTATGTAATTTTTGGTGGAGGACTTCGTCAGCAGGATTCCATCCTTCAACGTTATTTAGCCGATAGCCAGGATTTTGCGGCAGAAGGAAACTTATTGCACAATATCCTTGAAGGAGCTCCACCAACCAGTAAAATTGCCTACGGAATTGGTGAAGGTGGTACACAACCCATTCCAAAAATTCTTTCCAGAACTATCCAAAAGCAAGGAACCATTTTTGCCGAGATGCGGGCTATTTCGGGTGGTCATTATGGTGGATTAAATTCACTGGTTACCGGAAGTGGGGTTGCCGGACAAGGACTAAAAGTGAGACCGATTAATCCAACAGTATTTGAATATGCCCGTAGGTTTGGCGGTTTTAAAGCCACCGATACCTGGTTTATAGGGAACTCCATTGGTAATTCATTGCCTTTATTAAACTCAAGTAACCATCCTGATTTTGGATTGCCTTACGGGGCCAATTTTTTCGCCCCCAATATTACGTTTGGAAGTGACGGATATGCTACGCTTCAAAATGCCAAAATTTATCATCCTCAGGAAGAATTGGAACCGATGTATAAAATGAAGAACTTTTTGGATAATTCATTTAACATTAAAAAAGGTGATATGCCCGGCATAAAAAATACCGATGACGAACGAACAAAAATTAAAGAATTTATTTCCAATACATTTATTCGTCAGGCCGCAGGTCAATTGCCAATGCCCCCTGTTGGCGGTGGAGATGGTTCTACCATGGGTTATGCTGCCGAGATATTGAGAGTTTTTAAACCAAAATTATTGGTAGTAAATATGAGTGGTATTGATGGTTGCCATAGCAATTTTACAGGTTATATTCAAGCCATGCACCGTGCCGATCATGCTTTAGGATTTTTGTGGAACTATATTGAAACTCAAATTCCGGAAATGAGTGGTAAAACCATTATGTGTTTTGTGCCTGAATGTGGACGTAACCAAGACCATAATCCAATAATGGATGCCAACGACTGGTATGGATACGATCATGGTGATGCAAACTCACTTAGAGTTTTTGGAGGAATGGTAGGACCAAATGTACCTTCCAATTTAATGGTTGGAAATGAAGCCAACCCCATAGGAAAAGTAACGGATTTTAACTTAACTATTGCTCAAATATTGGGTTATAAAAGTGAGGTGCAAAGTGCTGGATTAATTGACCCACAAGCTAAAAGTTTATTTGATAGGATATAAATATGATTAAAAAACTTACCTATTTCCTTTTCGCTAGTATCAGCATTTTAAGTACTTCTTGCAAAAAAGATAGTGGTGCTGATAGTTCCAATCCCTATGACTCATGGAATGTGACAACTCGCGGTGAGGTGATGCCCGATTTAAAAATTGATCCCAACACTATTCAGGGATTACATAAAAATATTTTTAAACCAACATGTGCAAACAGTGGTTGCCATGATGGAAATTTTGAACCGGATTTCAGAAGCATTGAAAGTTCCTATAACTCCTTAATAAACCGTATGGCTACCAATACTGACCCACAAAATGCCCAATTTGTAAAACGAGTAGTTCCGGGCGACCCCGATGTGAGTATGCTGTTGCATCGCATCACCACCTATATTCAAG
Source organism: Chitinophaga pinensis (assembly GCA_945897885.1). Classification (GTDB taxonomy): domain Bacteria; phylum Bacteroidota; class Bacteroidia; order NS11-12g; family UBA9320; genus JABWCE01. Next base: position 29,436 of record CAMDGU010000015.1, on the reverse strand, counting down.
GTTCTCAGGGCCAAATGCCTTTAACCACCGACCCCGGAAGCGATTGGGGGGAAAAAAAACTTCAGTACATTCAAAATATAACCAATTGGATAAAGGATGGAGCTAAAGACCAATTTGGTAAAAGTGCTTTGGATAATGACTTTAAACCACAAATAACAGGTATGATTGTTTTTGCCAATGGCTCTTCTGCCCCATTGCCTCATGCTAATTATCAGCCGGTGGAATTACCTCCGGGAACTAGCAGTATAAAAATAATGATAGCCTATGCTGACGATAAAACAGCCGTCAATCTTCTGGGACCAACCACTCTTAATCACTCCTTAAATCCAAATGATTATACAGGAACTGAACAAACCATGACTACAGAATCCTCACCTTACAGTGCCAAAGGAGCTTTGGGCACTATGGTTGATTATTGGCATAGCATTACCCTTCAAGTAAGTACTTTGGGTGCTGTTTCTAACGACGTTATTTGGGTTAGAACCCAAACTTCCGACAAAGTAAATCCTACAGTTTATTTGCCAGAAACAACCACATCCTTTAACCTTAAAAAATATTTTGCTATTCGAATCAAATGATGATGAATAAAATGAAAATACACAGTGTTTTAATTATCGTTTTTTTAATCTCTGCCATTTCGGGGTGCAAAAAAGAGGAAGTAGTTGTTGCTAATCCAAACCCACTGTTAAGACTGGTATCGGTTTCTTCAAAAAATTTAAAGCAATTTAAAGACAGTTTGATTATCACCATTGAATATACTGACGGCGATGGTGATATTGGCGAAACAAATCCCGACCTGAATGATTTGCAGATAAAGGATCAACGACTTAGCAAACCTGATTATTATTTTATTAAACCTTTAACCCCGCCGAATGCGAATATTAAAGTAAAAGGAACCATTGCTGTTCAAATAAAAAACACCTTTTTGTTAGGTACTGCCGACAGTGAAATAACAACCTTTGAATTGCGACTTAAAGACAGAGCAGGCAATTGGAGCAATAGTATAAAAACAGATGTCATAACAATAACTAAGTAGATTTGATTAATTCTCTGACATATTCACTTTATAAAAACAAATTAGTAAAGCTAACGAGATGGATGGTGATATGTCTGCTGTTTCCGGTTTCATATTTAAATGCCCAAACCACCTACAAAATAGGCAACGCAAAGGTGTATGATTGCCGGGGCAAATTAACTGATAGCGAGGGAAATACCGTAAACACCAAGTGGTATGCCAGTAGTGAAGATTATATATTTACAATTTGTGTTACTGGGGCCAGTAAAATAGATATAACATTTACCGGAAATTTTGATGTGGAAGCAAAAGCTGATTTTTTAAAGGTTTTTAATGGAAAAGATACCAGTGCTACTTTAATTAGAAAATACGATAACAGCAGTAAACCTTCCGGCGGAATTTCGAGCTCCGACAGTTGCATTACGTTTTACTTTCACTCCGATAAATATGTAAACGGTGATGGGTTTGAACTTAGTTGGCGGGCTAAAATAACAAAAGTGCGACAGCCTACTTTTACTCCAATCTCCAATCCCACCTGCAGCACAAGTAAATTACGAGTAGTACTTGACCAAAAATTTAATTGCGACTCCATAAAAGCTAAAAATTTTAGCTTAACCGGAGTGCTGAGCACCGTAGTGTCAAATGCAACAGGTGTTAATTGCGATAGTAAAAATGAAACCAACACCTTTGATGTAACTTTTGCTTCAGGGCTTGATCAAAGCGGAAACTATGTTTTAGATTTTAATAGTACCTTTAAAGATGCTTGCGACAGCATTTGGAAAATTAATGCAAAACTCAATTTTAAAATTACAGATTGCCCCATAAGGGTTATACTTAAAACCACAAAGGACAGCGTGTGTAAAGGAAGCTGCGCCACTTTAACTGCTACCGTAACCGGCGGCGACCCTAGCAAATATGCTTACAACTGGTTAAGTGGTGGCATCACAGGCAAAACACCTAAAACGGTTTGTCCTACCAATACCACTACCTATATTCTTGAAGTATCGGATGGCGTTTCAGTGCCGGGCAGAGATACATTAATCATTACGGTTATTGATCCCCCCGTGGCTCAAAAAGATACGAGTGTGTGCCAGTCGAGCGGGCCGTTTAATTTAAGTGCCACTCCTACGGGTGGAATTTGGTCGGGAACAGGAATTACCAGCGCCTCAAACGGAACATTTGACCCAGGGGTTTCAAAAAGTGGGACATTTAATATAACCTACAAAGCAAATGGATGTTTTGACATAGTAATTGTGACTGTGAGAGCCATCAATGCAGGAACTCCAAATGCTTCCTGCCCCGGTGCCAATCCCTTTATGGTTACAAATTTTTCACCAACCGGAGGAACCTGGAGTGGCCCTAATATCACCGCAGCCGGATTAATTACACCACCAAGTGTGGCTGGCTTCTTTACAGTAACCTATACCTGGAATGGATGCTCGGCCAGCAAAACCATTAACATAGATGGCATCACCATGAAAAAAGTGGACACTCTTTGTCAGTCGGTTACAGCAGATACTTTTAAATTTTCCCCAAAGGGTGGAATTTGGTCGGGACCGGGAGTTAGTAATACAACCCTTGGAATTAACTCACCAAATACTGCCGGGGCTGGAAACAAACTCTATATTTATACGATAAACGGATGTAAGGATACTCTGAAACGAAATATACAGGGAGTAGATGCCCGATGGGATGAGATAGCTTGCCCTGATGCAGGACAACGCACCTTACCTGCTGGTTTACCAGGCGGCGGCAATTGGAGTGGAAAGGGAATTTTTGATAAAGTGAACGGAATTTTTGATGCCGATACTTTTAAAGTTCCCGGAAAATCTACTTTTACGTCTACCAACCTCACCTATACATCACCCAATGGCTGTAAGGATGTTAAGATAATGTATTTGCGATACACGCGTTTTTATACGGATACTGTGAGACGATGTGAAACCGATACCACCTTTCCTTTGCAATATAATTTTGTTCAAAACGATCCTTGGAATATTTATTTTACAGGTAGCAGTGCCATTATAGGCACATCGGTTTATTACCAAAAATTCAGTCCTAAACTAGCAGGCAAAGGAACTTTTCATCAGATAATTGGTGATGCCAATGGCTGTAAGGACACCTTAATTATACGCATTTACCCAAGGGCAAATGTTCAAAAAGATACCACATTTTGTATAGCCGACGACCCCTTTAAATTATTTAACGGAGAGAAAAAAGGTACTTTTAGCGGTAAGGGTATTACCAACGGAGCTACAGGAATATTCAATCCTTCATTAGCGGATACGGGAATAAATAAAATTTTATTTTCACTGCCCGGCAAATGTGTTGACACAATAAAAATTAGAGTAAAACCTTTGCCAAAAGTTTCATTTAGCGGATTACAATCCTACTACTGCCTGAAAGATACCATTGATAATTTAACCCTGTCTCCTGCAGGCGGAACCTTAACCGGGAAAGGAATATTTGGAAGTACGTTTAATCCAAAAGCGGCCGGGTCGGGTCTTCATACCATTACTTATAAGTTTGGAACCGGTAAATGCGTGAGCCAAACCTCAAAACCTGTAAATATTGCCGACACCTTAAAACTAAATTTTACAAGCAATAAAGATTCGGTATGTGTGGGAACTACGGTAACGCTTACAGCCAAGGCCAGCGGAGGATCTAATAATTATAACACGCAATGGAGCAGTGGTCAAACGGATGTTCAGTCCATTTTTGTTTTGGCTAATAGCAGTATTCAATATACTGTAACTTTAAAAGACGGTTGCAGCGATTCGGCAGTAAAACAACGGCTTTTGTATGTGCATCCTCCAATGAACAGCAACAGCACAACCAGCCCTATTCAGTGCTATGGCAATCCGGGATTTATTAATTTAAAAATGAACGGCCTCGGGCCCTATAGCTATTTATGGAATACCATACCACCGCAAACCACGCCCATAATTAATGCCCCGGCAGGTAATAGCTACCGTGCTTATGTAACTAATACCCTAACCGGATGTAAATATGATACCATTGTTCCCATTCCGGGATATGCCATTATCAGGGCTTATTTTACCTATTCGCCCAATGGACAGTGCCTCAACAGCCACGACCCATTGCTTCAGGTTATTAATTTAAGTACCGGAGGAGTTACAGGATTTTGGGATTTTGGTGATGGAACGCTCTTACCATATGATGCAGCTATCAATCCTTCGCATTTATATGATGGATTACAGGAGTTTTACTATATAAAATTAAAAATAGCCAACGAAGGCAATTGCCAGGATAGCCTTATTCAAAAAATATGTGTTAAAGATAACGATGCATTTGAATTACCAACCGCCTTTTCGCCCAATGGAGATGGCATTAATGATATTTTTAGATTTGAAACAGCAGCAGTTGCCAATTCGCATTTAGCCATTTTTACACGCTGGGGCGAAAAGGTATTTGACAGCAAAGATTATAAAAACGGCTGGGATGGAACCTTTAAAAGTGAGCCTTGCCCTGAAGGGGTTTACATTTATTATTTCACGTTTAAGGGCAAAAAAACAGCAAACAAAATGATTAAAGGAACGCTGTTTTTGAAACGGTGAAGAGGCAATGTTTGCGTCTCCATCTATGACGCAAAATATTGCATCTCTACCCAATATACGCCACCAAATACAATACATACTCTGCAAAAAAGAACCCCCAAAAACGTTTATAGAATTTTTTGAGAGATTGGTGTTCGCTTAATTTCACCACAAATGCGTTGGCAATAAATAGTATAAACAAAATAAAATGCCCCCAAAAAAGTGTTTTGGTTTGGAAGGATGGGATCTCTGGAAGAGAAAAATCCCTGTATTTCATAATAATTGTAAAAAGATAGGCTGAACCTACTAAGAAGTTTCCCAGCAACAAGGTTGTTTTGGGTGAATATAATATAGCCAACGATTTAATATTGTGTTTGGCATCACCGGCCATATCCGGCAAATCCTTGAACCAAGCAATAACGATGCTGAAAGCAATAACGAAAAGTGTAAGTATCAGCACATTTTTGGGCATCTCCCATGAATTATTTATTACAGAATTGAATACCAAAAAACCGCCGGCATTAAGCAATACACCCCGCACCGTTGCAATAGCCAAGGCTGCTGGTAAGTGGTGTTTTTTTAAGTGAAATGGTGGCATGGAATACGCCCAGCCGATAAATCCTGCCAAAGCAATAATTATAAGAAGAAACGGGGAGACAAGCCATGCCAAAGCCAAACTTATACATAAAGCCGAACCTATAATCATCTTAGCCTGATTCACTTTTAATAACCCGGAAGGAATGGGTAAGTCGGGTTTGTTGATTTTGTCAATTTCAACATCAGCTATTTGATTAATTCCTACGATAAAAATATTGCAGGAAACTCCAATAAGCAAAGCCATGATAAAATATGGAACATCAAAAATACCTTGTTGGCGATAGATGATAAGATACAAAGTGCTAATACTAATTAAACTACCAATGATGGTATGTGGTCTGCTAAATTTCCAAAGGATTTTGATAAATTTCATTTTTGGGGTTGTATTTGTATTAAAATAATTGAGGTCAATCCATTGTTAAGTCGTAATACTTTTACCGAATTATAACCTTCAAATAATTTTTGATACTGTTTTACTGAACGCGATGTTAAAACAGAAACAAGACCATCAAACGTGATGGTAAAAATATTGACAGGAACTATATATGTGAAGAGCAATCGCTTGAATGAAAAAGGTTTTACGAATGAGGTAAACATAAGTGTTCCGAGAGTGGTTGTTAAAAAAACTTTTAGCATACAATCCAACCGAGGTTCTAGTATTTCTGCAAAAAATGCCACCGAACCGGATTCTTGAATTTTCTGAATAATTTTCAATTTATCCTCATCCGTAAAATGATGGAAGGCGTTGAACATGGTGTAACAGGTGTCGGGCTTAAATTCCATTTTCATCACGTCCATCGGTTCTGCATCATACAAAATCCTTTCATCCACCGCATTTAAAATATTGGGGTATTTATCGGTTAAAACCAGCTTTTTAAAACCATTGCTTTTTTTAAAAATACTAATGGCCGGTTCACCGCTGCCTGAGCATAAGTCGGTCATGGTTTGCTGGGGCAATGAACGTTTATTTAGATGTTCAACAAAACCACTATACACATTAAACTTTGAAACGACAAAACCTATAAATTCTGTTTGGAAATTTCTTAAGAGTTTAGGAAACCAATTATAATCTTCGAGTTCTTTCACAAGTCGGTAAGCTTTTGAACAAAAATAGGTTATTTATAGGTCGGTGTTTCTCATGCCATAACTTATGTCTGTTGGGCGAGGAAACTAACTGGAAATTAAAAGTATGTTTTTTTGAAACTATAAAAATTATTCTCAAAGAAACACTCTATGTAAAAAATCTCTTATTCTTTAAACAAAACCTTTGGGTAAATAAAATTTCATGATAAAAGAATTAAACAAATAATTTTTTTCTTGATGTATTATTCTATATTTGATTAAAATTATCCTATGAAAGGCAAAAAATTAACTACTATCTCCGTTTTGCAACTATAATGTTGGTAATCGTATTTTTCTCTTCTCAATGCAGTAAAGAAAAAGTCAAAAACAAAGAGGCCTCTAAAATTTCTAAAGAAACAACTGATTTTAGTAATGTAGCTTATACAATATTGAATGATAGCTTTTTTGTTACGTTAGAGACTGCAGAAATTTATGCCGAGCATATGAATCCTTCCGACACTTCTTATCATGGGGAAGAAGAACGAGAAATTGAAAGTTCTTATCCTATCTTAGATGAAGAAGAAATACCTTGTATGAGGGTATTCAATTATGATGGCGGTGGATGGATTATATTAAGTGCTGACTACAGGAGTGAACCAATAATGGCATATAATGATGAGGGGAGTTTTGCACCAGATACAATTCCTGGAGGTTTGGGAATATGGATAGACGCCAGCATAGAAAGTATTAACGCATTGCGATCTGGTAGTTATAATAATTATGGAAATGGGACGTATGCATGGGAAACAGAAAATAACAATGGTGGAGGATTTGCACTATTAGATGGGTATTGCATAGCACGAGTGCCTAATGACCCTATTGATCCCCCTTGTTATAATGCAGCAGGTCTAACCAAAGGTCCGCTAGTACAAACCACTTGGGGGCAAAAATGTACTTACAACAGTTCAACTGGCTCTTGTGTTAATATATATCTTTGTAATCATAAATACGCAGGATGTGTAGCAACAGCAGTAGCTCAGGTTTTACATTATTATGTTACTGGTGGCGGATTCAATTATTCAACAATGCCTTTGCATAATGGTAATTCAAATGTTTCATTATTAATGAAAGACATTGGAGACAATGTTCTTATGAATTACAATTGTAATAAATCAGGTGCTCTTTGGAATGATTACAAAAAGGTTTTTGAAGATTGGTATCAATATTCAAATAATGATTATGGAAATTATAGCTTGTCCACAGTTATTTCAAATATTATAAACAATAAACCTGTAAACTTAAGGGGATGTGCTATCCAAAATACTACAAAAGAATGGTGGACACTATGGCAACCTGTTTATGATTACGAAGACTGCCATGCTTGGGTTTGCGATGGAGTAACTTCAAGATATTATTGTGGCAATCTACAATACGAATTACTGCACATGAACTGGGGGTGGCATGAAGTTGATGAAAATACTTTGCTTCTAAAATCTCCAAGTTATATCGGCTGGTTTCGATATAACAATTGGACTATCAGTGGGGGTACAAATTTTCAATTTGCGAATGACATGATATACAATATAACTCCATAGTATTATGAAAAAATATTTTTTAATCCTTTTTGCATGTCTTTTATTTGGATGCAAGGATAAATATGGAAGTTGGTATGTTAAACAATTGGCCCTAAAATTTGCAATTGCTGATACAAATTCATTTTTCAAACTTTATCCTAAAGATTTGATTAAGTTTGGTTACTATGCTGATAAATTTATATATTGGGATAGCTCGGGAATATTAACAGAAAAAAAATATGTAATAATTGAAAGAAATAATCAGAATATTGACCCCATGTATTATATATCGATAGGTGGCATAGCTGAAATGAGTTCTGATAAAATTAAAAATTATTTTATTAGCTGGCCCAATGGAGAAACGGACACTTTATTTGCTGATTACAAAAGAGATGATAGCGACAATAATAAAAATAACTGTGAGTGCAGTCATCCATTGGTAGAACTTAAACTCAATGGCAAATCTTTTTCTAGAAAAACTAACTACGATATCAACGGTATTTATATTTTTGATAGATAATTTTGTAAAATGGCTGGGGCAGGTGAATTATGTTTTATTCATCACTTTACCTTAAAGGCAAAAACTGCCAACAAAATATTTAAAGGAACGCTGTTTTTGAAACGGTAAAAAAAATTAGGCTTTTAATGATAACTTTTCCAAAGTTTAGAACTTTGGAAAAGTTACGACTTCTTTATTTCTCAGCCTTCCGTCGTTTCAATTCCTGAACCAGCAAAGCAAGCTCACGGCCCATTTGCCCGGCCATGCTGCTGTTTTCTTTAGCACGGCGGCCAAGGTAAGGCATTACTGATTTTATAGGTCCATAAGGAACATACTTGGCCACATTGTAGCCTTTGGCAGCTAAATTAAAGCTAATATTATCGCTCATACCATAAAGCTGAGCAAACCAAAAACGCGGGTCATTATTTTCAATTCCATGGTCATGCATCATTTTGGCTAGCAATAGCGAACTTTCTTCATTATGGGTACCGGCACAAATAGACACCGTGTTACGGTGTTCAAAAGCGATGCGCAAAGCCTCATTATATTCATTATCACTATTGGCTTTGGTATCTTGTATTGGGTTAGGATAACCTTTTTCGATGGCACGAGCCCCTTCTTTTTCCATATAGGCTCCACGAACAATTTTGAAACCCGGAAAATAGCCTTTGGCATCTTCAATGCATTTTTTCATGTATTCGGCACTTCCTTTTCTGTAACTCTGAACAGTATTGTAAATTAGGGCTTTTTGGGTAGAATATTTGGCCATCAGTTCATAGGCAATATCATCCACCGGGTCCTGAATCCATGATTCTTCAGCATCTATAAATAAGCGAACATCGTTTTCAAATGCAGTTTTGCCTATGTCATCAAAACGCTTTTTAACCCTGTAAAATTCTTCTACTTCCTCCAAATCCAGTTTCACACCGGTTCCTATTTTTTCAAGCAAAGCATAACGGGCTATACCGGTTGGTTTAAACACACAAAATGGATACTCCGGTTTTCCCTTTGCCTTTACAATGGTGTGCTTTATTTCTTCTACATTGGCATCAAAATTGGCCTCACTTTCATCCCCTTCTACCGAATAATCCAAGATAGAACCTACCCCACTTTTCCATAAAGTTTTAACTACAGGGTCACACTCATCAATGGTTTCACCTCCACAAAACTGACCAAAAACCGTACTTTTTATCATTCCCTTGATTGGTAAACCAAGCTTTAAGGCAAAGGTGGTTAGGCCTGGTCCATAATTTACCAAAAAGGAAAATTTGAAAATGGAAAATGTGAATTTTGATTTCTTTAACTCAGAATCATTTTTGTGCTTGAAAGCCGCTTTGGTATTCGAAAATGAAAGGTTGAATGGTTGCATTGGTGGGTAGCAAAATTACCTCAAAAGTTATAAGTTAAAAACTAAAAGTGATAAACTAAGAATAAGTTTAAAGTGAAAAGTTTAAAGTTTAAAACTAAAAGAAATACCGATAGAAATTTGCTTAACTAAATTATCAAAATCTGTAATATTGAACCATGATTAAAAAGTTAACATTTGCATCGTTTTTTATAATAATTAGTATCACATTATTTGCTCAAAAAAGTATAACGCTTGAAGATATTTGGAAGAATGGAACCTTTGCTGCTAAAGGGGTTTATGGTTTTGTACCATTAAAAGACGGAAAAACCTACTGCCGAAAAATAAGTACCAAAACCGGCGGACAGTTTGTGGTAAAATACAGTTATGAAACCGGAAATGCGGTAGACACTTTGATTCATAATGGTAAAATTGCCAAGTCAAACGGACTTGCAACGTTTCAGTTTGACGGGTTTCAGTTTAACTCATCCGAAACTCAAGCCATAGTTACTAATGAAACAGAACAAATTTACCGTCACAGTTCTGCTTCAAAAACCTACATTTTGGATATCGCTACCAATAAACTTATCAGCGTGGCCGACCAAAAAATTATGTACCCGGCTTTTGATCCCGCAGGAAAATGGGTTGCTTATGTTTTTGAAAACAATCTATTTGTAAAAGACCTTAAAAAAAATAAGTCAAAAGCCATAACAAAAGACGGGAAGCGAAATGCTATAATAAATGGAGCCGTGGATTGGGTATATGAAGAAGAATTCAGTATGAGCTCGGGTTTTAAATGGAATGACGACGGTTCAGCTATTGCCTATTACCGTTTTGATGAAACCAATGTTCCTGAATTTTCAATGAACATGTATGAAGGGCTTTACCCAACAAACTATACCTTTAAATATCCAAAGGCAGGTGAACCTAATTCAAAAGTGGATGTATTTGTATACTCTGTAAAAGGTGGAAAATCAAAAAAAATGATAACCGGCTCAGAAAAAGACCAGTATTTGCCAAGAATAAAGTGGACCAAAAACAATGCTTTACTTTCTATCCAACGATTGAACCGTTTGCAAAACAAATGGGAGCTGCTGCTGGCGGATACCAAAACAGGAAACACCCGAGTTGCTTTTGAAGAAACGGATAAATACTACATTGATATTACCGATGATTTAGAATTTTTACCCGGTGGTGAACTTATGTTGCTAACCAGTGAACGAGATGGCTACCGTCATATTTATCTTCATAAAGTAGAAGGACCGGAAATAATGCAAACTACAAAGGGCAATTGGGATGTAGCTGATATTTTGGGATACAATGAAGCTACCAAGCAAGTATACTACTCGGGTTTTGAGGCTTCCTCCTTGGAAAAGCACATTTATAAAATAGATTTAGATGGAAAAAATAAAACCGATTTAACACCATCACCCGGTATGCATTCGGCTTCTTTCAGTGCCGATTTTAGTTTTTATTTACATACTGTTTCTACTATTAATACCCCTTCGGTTACAAGTATTTTTAACGGAACCGGAACCAATCTTAGAGTGTTGGAAGTCAACAATGCCCTAGGTTTAAAAATGCAAGATTACAAAGTTTCGTTAGCAGAATTTGGCCAGTTACCAATTGAAAATAACATCAAACTAAACTATTGGATGATTAAGCCTAAAGATTTTGATCCGGCTAAAAAATACCCCTTGCTAATGTTTGTATATGGCGGGCCGGGTTCACAGCAAGTGCTAAATGCATGGGGCGGTAGCAACTATTGGTGGCACCAAATGCTGGCCAACGAAAAAGGTTTTATTGTAGTGTGTGTTGATAACAGAGGAACCGGGGCCCGGGGAGCAGAGTTTAAAAAAATGACCTATAAGCAATTGGGCAAATATGAAAGTGACGACCAAATAAGTGCCGCGATGTATTTTGGCAGTCAGAATTACATTGATGCCACCCGAATTGGTATTTGGGGATGGAGCTATGGGGGATTTATGAGCAGCACTTGCCTTACCAAGGGAGCCGATGTTTTTAAAGCTGCGATAGCAGTGGCACCGGTTACCAACTGGCGATTTTATGATAATATTTACACTGAGCGCTACATGCAATTGCCAAAAGATAACACGGATGGCTATGATTTAAACTCGCCAATAAATATGGTAGATAAATTAAAAGGCAAATACCTTTTGGTGCATGGAACAGGGGATGATAATGTTCATTTTCAAAATTCGGTGGAAATGGTGGAAAAAATGGTAGAACAAAACAAAGCATTTCAATCGGCCTATTATCCAAATAAAAGCCATGGTATATCAGGCGGTAACACACGTTTGCATCTTTTTACGTTGATGACAAATTTCCTTTTGGAAAATTTGTAAGAATTATATCAGAAAATAGTTATTAATTGCCGCAAAATTTATAAAACTTTAACATGAGCAATACTCCAAACCAATCACATCCCAAAGGGCTGTACTTTTTATTCTTTACCGAAATGTGGGAACGTTTTAGTTATTATGGAATGAGGGCTATCTTCATTCTGTTTATGACTAAAATTCTTTTTATGTCAGATGCCGATGCTTCTCAAATTTATGGAAGCTATACCGGTTTAGTTTACCTTACCCCATTGTTGGGAGGTTACTTGTGTGATAAATTTTTAGGAAACCGCAGAAGTATCGTAATTGGCGGGGCATTGATGGCAATTGGGCAGTTTTTTATGTTCTTAAGTGCCTCATCGGGCGGCACGGCCGGTGTTTCCTTAATGTGGATTGGTCTTACATCATTAATTATTGGTAACGGCTTTTTTAAACCTAATATTTCAACCATGGTTGGTCAATTGTATCCTGCCAATGACCGCAGAATAGATAGTGCATTCACCATTTTTTACATGGGTATAAATTTAGGAGCTTTCTTTTCACCTTTGGTATGTGGTTCTATGGATTTTAAATGGGGATTTTTATCAGCTTGTATTGGTATGATAATAGGTTTGGTTACTTTTATTATTTTCCAAAAGCAATACCTTATTTCTGAAGAAGGAAAAGAAATAGGGTTACCGGTTAAAAAATTAGACTTTACAAGTATTCTTACCATTATTGGTTCCATCGGAATTATTTTCTTTATGCTTAATTTTAAGCAAATGTTTAAAGGAGTTGTAATCAACTTGCCTGCAATTGGTGATATCAACTTTGGAAATATTGATATCATCAGCTACTTTATTTACGGGGCTATGATAGTAATGCCTATTATTATTTTAAGCGATAAAAGCCTATCCAAAGTGGAAATGAAACGAATTATTGTAATTTTCATTTTAGCCTTCTTTGTAATTTTCTTTTGGGGAGCCTTTGAACAAGCAGGAGCTTCATTAACACTTTTTGCAGACCGTCAAACTGAAAGAAGTTTGTTTGGCTGGGAAATGCCTGCCTCCTACTTTCAATCCATCAATCCGTTATCCGTTATTATCCTTGCCCCTATTTTTACTATAATTTGGGGATTTTTATATGCCCGTAAACTTGAACCATCATCGCCTAAGAAAATGGCTATTGGTCTTGCATTAGTTGCTCTTGGGTATATCGTTATTGCTATAGCCGTTAAAGGTTTGGGCGTGGAAGATAAAGTATCTATGTGGTGGTTAGTTTCCTTGTATATTATTCATACTATGGGTGAGTTGTGTTTGTCACCAATTGGGTTATCCATGGTTTCAAAATTGGCACCTTTACGCTTATCATCTTTAATGATGGGAACCTGGTTTTTGGCCAATGCTGCTGCTAATAAATTTGCAGGAACATTAAGTGCATTAATTCCTCCAACTGCCGGAGCGGAGGCTACAACGGAACCTCTTGTGTATCCTTCATTCCTTGGCTATCAAATCACAAATCTGTATGAATTTTTCATGCTATTTATTGTGATGACAGGTGTTGCCGCCGGTATCTTGTTTGTGCTAAGCTCATGGTTACAAAAAATGATGAACGAGCACCATGATGAATTTAAACCAGATTTAGACCATCAATAATTAAATCCTATTTTTGAAAGCCTTCAGAACACCATCTGAAGGCTTTTAATTTTTAAAAACAATACTATGTGGAAAAAGCATCCTAAAGCATTACCTTACCTATTTTTAGCCGAAATGTGGGAACGATTCGGCTATTACCTTATGATTGGTATTTTTACTTTATATCTCAAAGATGTAAAAGATGGATTTGCAATGAACGAAGCCGAATCGGCAGATTTGTATGGTACTTTTATAGCCTTAGTTTTTTTAACCCCATTTCTTGGCGGTTTGCTGGCCGACCGGTATTTTGGGTATAAAAAATCAATCATTTTTGGGGGAATACTAATGGGAGTTGGCTATTGCATGATGGGCATTCACAGTTTACCCATGCTTTATTTTGCCATGACGTTAGTAATATTTGGTAATGGATTTTTTAAACCCAATATTTCTACTTTATTAGGTAATGTTTATTCTGTTCCCGAACATAACCACCAAAAAGATGAAGGCTATAATATTTTTTATATGGGTATTAATGTTGGGGCGTTTATTTGCAATTTTTTTGGAGCTGCCCTTCAAATAATGTTGGGTTGGAAATGGGCTTTTATTGCGGCGGGAATTGGAATGTTTATTGGTGTCGCAGTGTTTTTATATGGTACCCGACATTTTGAAAACTTTGTTCAGAAAAAAGGAGTTGTTCCTGGGGATATGCCCATGTGGAAAATTGTTTCAATTATTTTACTACCAGCCGTTTTATTTGGTGTTTTGGGTTGGTTAATTCCAGGTAATATATTTGGAAGTGACAGCACAGATGCTTTTATTCTCAGTTGTATTCCCGTTATACTATTCTACGGCAATTTATATTTTGCAGCTCAAAAAGATGAGAAAGGCCCTATTGCAGTAATGCTTGCAATTTTTGCAGTTGTGATTCTTTTTTGGGCAGTATTTAAGCAAAATGGTTCGGCACTAAATACTTGGGCCGATAGGTATACCAATCGAAGAGTTGAAGGAAAAACAGAAGTAGTTTTCAAGGCACTAAAACAATCAAAAGAAATCACTTATAAAAAAGATTCCGTTGAAAAATATGATGCCTATTTCCGCCTCACAAAAGTGGATGGTAAAGTGCAAAAAGAATTTAATTACCCCATTTATTTCAGAAACGAAAAAAAGGAAAAATTACCCGAAGAAGGAAAATCCGTAAGTGTTTGGGCTACCAATTTAAGCCAATCTATAAATCCGGGTTGGGTTATTATGCTTACACCATTGGTCGTAGCTTTTTTTACATGGCTTCGCCGCAAGGGCAAAGAGCCGTCCACTCCTACCAAAATTGCTTTTGGATTATTTATATCAGCGTTATCAGCCCTGGTTATGTTTGCTGCGGTAAAAGCCGGTGCCAATGGTGCGGAGAAGGTAAGTGTGTGGTGGCTAATATCCTGTTATGGGGTAATTACCATTGGTGAATTATTTTTAAGTCCCATGGGCTTAAGTTTGGTTTCCAAACTTAGTCCACCAAGAATTACAGCCTTAATGATGGGTGGCTGGTTTTTATCTACTTCCATTGGTAATAAATTAAGTGGTGTGTTGGCCAGCATGTGGGATAAGTATGAAGATAAAACCAACTTTTTTTTACTAAACTGTGCATTACTTTTAGGCGCCACCCTTTTAATGCTTACAATTTTAAAGTGGTCGAATAAAATAATGAAAGCAAAAAATATCAATTAAAACTAAGCCATGTCAGAACTTACATTAGAACAAATTCACGATTTTAAAGGCAAGTACCCAAAACAGCTATGGTATTTATTTTTCTCCGAAATGTGGGAACGCTTTTGCTTTTATGGAATGCGTGGAATGCTTACCTTTTTTATGATAAACCAATTGTTTATGGATGAAAAGGTAGCTAACCTTCAATACGGTGCAACTCAGGCCTTTGTTTATGCCTTTACATTTATTGGAGGACTCTTTGCCGATAAAATATTGGGATTCCGAAAATCACTTTTTTGGGGTGGAATTTTAATGATACTCGGAAGTTTAATTTTAGCAACCGACCCTCAAAAGTTTTTCTTTTTAGGCATTAGTTTTAATATTATCGGAACAGGTTTTTTTAAGCCAAATATTTCTACAATGGTTGGGGCCCTTTATAAAGGAGGCGATGTAAGAAGAGATGCCGGATTTTCTGTGTTTTATTCTGGAATAAATATTGGGGCCTTATTGGGTGGCTACGCTTGTATTGCCATAGGAAAAGGTACATTTCTGGAGAGCATGGTTCCTGAACATTTGCGATGGAATGTCGCATTTGGATTGGCTGCGTTGGTTATGACCATTAGTCTTCTCACATTTATATACACCAGAAAATCAATGGGGCCAATTGGGTTATCACCTATTGAAACCAATTCAGAGGGGAACGCCGGAAAAAAATGGTATGAATATGCCGTTTATTTAGGAGCATTAATAGCAATACCCCTAATTATGAAAATGGTAGCTCACACGCAGTATACAGATTGGTTTATGTACACAATTGGCCCATTTAGTTTAATTTATCTTATTTATGAAATGACCAAGCATTCTTGGGCTGAAGTTAAAAAACTAATTGCCGCCCTGCTGTTCATTCTGTTTTCAGTTATTTTTTGGGCAATATTTGAACAAGCCGGAGGGTCGCTAAGTATTTTTGCGGCGAATAACTTAAATGATAAACTATTTGGTTTAGTAACTTTAGATCCCAATGGCGTAAATAATGCAGCCAATTCATTATTTGTAATACTTTTTGCCCCAATCATCGGATTAATTTGGATTGCCATGGCAAAAAAGAAAATTGAGCCCAATACTGTGGTTAAATTTGGTTTGGGGTTTTTGTTTCTGGGTTTCGCATTTTACGCATTTTACGCAACACGATTTTTTGTTGATTTGAGAGGAATGACTTCGTTGGATGTATTTACGCTTGCCTACTTTATTGTTACACTTGGCGAATTATGTCTTTCTCCAATTGGATTATCGATAATGACAAAACTATCTCCTGCACGATTGCAAGGCGTAATGATGGGAATGTGGTTTTTAGCCAGTGCCTATGGACAATATGCAGCAGGGCTATTTGGAGCAAGTATTGTATCGGATATTGACAATGCCTCTGCAATGGACAAACTCGTTTCATACACAGAAGGTTATAAACAATTTGCACTTTATGCCGTAATTTCAGGCGTTATCCTAATTGCCATTTCCCCACTTATAAGAAAACTGATGCAGGATGTAAAATAAATCCTTCATTTGTCATATCTTTAAAATTAATTTAAACAAAGTATTTTCTGCACTTTTAGTTTGAATTAAAAAAACAAATGAGTAGTTTTGCTACTCAATACTAACCGTGCTGGATACCCTGGTTTCTTCCAAAACAAAAATCAAACTCTTGCTTAAGTTCTTTTTGAACTCAAACAATACTGCATATCTCAGAAATCTTGAAACTGAATTTGGAGAAAGCACCAATGCTATTAGGATAGAGCTTAACAAATTTGAAGAATCAGGCCTTTTAAATTCCTACTCAGAAAGCAACAAAAAAATTTTTAAAGCCAATACCAAGCATCCCCTTTATCCTGAAATAAATTCAATTGTCCGGAAATATATTGGTATTGATAAAATAATAGATTCCATTGTTTCCAGACTTGGCGAACCCGACCATGTTTGGCTGGTAGGTAATTTGGCCCGTGGGCTTAACAGTGATACCATCGAACTTAAAATCTCAGGAAAGGTAGATAAAGACTACCTTGAAGAATTGGTTCAAAAGGTAGAACGAACCATTACTAAAAAACTAAAAATTGAATTATTAAGTGAGGTTGAAGCACTTATAATTAACAATAAATTGGAGCCTTCTTTACTTCTTTGGAGTAAAGCCTAAAAAGGCCTTTTTACATAAAAAATAGCACTTAGTACAATGTGACTGAGGTGGCGAAGCTTTGGAAGAAATGGATAAAAAATGGTTTGCTATTTATGTTCTGTCGCGAAACGAAAAGAAGGTTGCATCCTTGCTAGATGATCAAAATATAGAAAACTACTTGCCACTTCAAAAAACGATGAAGCAATGGAGCGATAGAAAAAAAATGGTAGAAGAACCCTTATTTAAGTCGTATGTATTTGCGCATATTGCAGAGGATGAAAAGCCAAAAGTAAGAGAAACAAAAGGGGTACTAAACTTTGTATACTGGCTTGGGCAGCCGGCGGTAATAAGAGATCAGGAAATAGAAATTATAAAGCATTTTTTGGAGAATTATGAAAATATTGAGGTTCATGAATTTATCCCTGTATTAAATAGTTCGGTTAAAATACAAAGTGGCCCAATGATGAATCAAATTGGAAAGGTTATTAAAGTTGGAAAAAATAAAGTGAAAATTATAATCGAATCTTTAGGTTGCTCATTGGTAGCCGATGTACCAATAAATAAAGTGTTACCTTTGCCCGTTAAAAAATAAAAAATGACTAAAACGTTTAAACTATCAGTCATCCTTCTATCCGCTATTATTCTTTCCTCCTGCGGAAAAAGACTTATTTATTTTCAGGAAAAAGAAAATTCAAAAAATAAGTATAGCAATATTGAAATAGCTAAGCCTGAGAGCCCAAGAGATCATATTATTCAAGCGGGTGATGTCTTAGGGTTTAAGTTTAATACTATCAGTTCTGAATTGGCCAACGAATTGAAAACAGCAGCTTCCGCTGACGGGTACCTTATAAATGAAAACGGCACCTTATTTTTGCCTTACGCAGGCAGTTTAAGCATTTCAGGACTTACCATAAAAGAATCGGAAGCCTTCATAAAAAAAGAACTTGAAAAATACATTGTCAACCCTCAACTGGAGGTTACATTAAATAGTTTTAGAGTTACCATCTTAGGTGAAGTAAGAGTTCCCGGCATCAAAATGAGCCCCGGAGACAGAATGACCATAATTGATGCTTTGAGTTTAGCTGGAGATATAGATATTGATGGAAAAAGAAACAACATAAAAGTAATACGACAAGCAGGTGATAAAAAAACAGTGACGTTTATAGACATGTCATCCGTGGATGTTTTTAAATCGGATGCCTATTATTTAAAATCCAATGACATTATTTATGTGGAATCACTTGCCAAAAAGGCCTTCAAGGAAAATATAGTTTATATTTCTTTAGCAACCACTCTCGTGAATACATTTTTAATTATTGCAAACCTTCTAAAATAATGGAAGAATCGCCATATCAAGAACAATCCAATCAGGGCATAAATATTAAAGCCATCATAGCCATTTTAAAGGCTTATTGGCATTTATTTATGATTTGTATTTCGATAGCATTGTTTGACGTTTATCTAATTAATCGGTATACCACGCCCATTTATAACGTAAAATCAGAAGTATTACTTACGAATACACAAAAAGGTAGAGAAGGTGCAGAAATAATGGGCGCAGCAGGTTTTAGCGAAACTTTTAATCAATGGGACCCAACTTTTATTAATGACAAAATTTCCATTATAAAATCCAAAGCATTTTTAACAAATGTTGTTAAAGAACTTGAAATAAATAAAACATTTTATTTAATAGGAAATATAAAAACAACGGAAGTTTATTCTAAAAGCTTGCCATTTGAAGTAAAAGTAAGAATTAAATCTGAAAATGCTTATGGCAACTCGTATCATTTTATACCCAATAAATCTCTTTTTGATTTAAAAGTAAAATCAGGCGATAAAATCATTTTCAACAAAAAAAACATTGCTTACAACGACTCAGTTTATCTAAACGATCTTGTTTTAATAGTAAATCCCAATGGCGAGGTAAATTTAAAAGGTGAGACTAGTCAGGAAATTATTTTAAAACTTACAAGTATTGAAAGTGCAGCTAAAACACTCTCAGGTTCACTAAATATTAACAATTTAAAAAACACCAAGGCGCTTCAAATTTCGATGGAATGCCCTGAGACAAACCGTGCAAGGGATATTCTTAATTTAATTTCCAGCAATTTTGTTGAAAAAGGATTAAATGATAAAAATGAAAAATTTAATAATTCTGTAGTTTTCATCAATGAACAACTCTTTAAAATTGAAAACGAACTCGATAATTCCGAATTTAATCTTGAAAAATTTAAAAAAGATAATGGTTTTGTAAACCTTCCTGATGAAAGTGCACTGCTTTTTTCGGATAAAAATTTACTAGAACACACCTTGCAGGAAATGGAAATAATGCAAAGTAGAATCCGCAAACTGTTAATGTATATCGAAACGCAAGACGATTTTTCAAACCTTGCACCATCAACCATGGGAATAACCGACCCGCTCCTTATACCAATGATTGAAAATGTAAAAACCTCCTACATCGAATTTAAAAGAATTAATCTGGCGTATAGTGCCGGAACTATTCAATTCAATCAGGCAAAAGAAAATGTGGAAAGGGCTAAGAGGTCGCTGGTTGATATCATTAAAAATATATTAAAAACCAATAGCAGTATTCTTGATTCCTACAAAAATGCTTTAAGCAAACTGACCAGTCAAATAACCAAACTTCCTTCGCTGGAAAGAAAAAATTTAGGTATGAGTAGGAAGTTCAACGTGCAGGAAAAACTTTATATTTTACTGCTTGAGAAAAAATTTGAATATGAGATAGCCCGCTCCGGAAATAAAAGCGATTATTCGGTATTAGACGAGGCCGAGGTTGTGGGAAGGACAAAACCAGATACTAAAAAGAATTATGCCACAGGGGCACTATTAGGGCTAGTTATACCCGCATTGTATATCTTTTTTAAAATATATTTTGACAACAAACTGCGAAGCAGAGATCAAATTGATAGTAAAACAAAAATTCCTTTTTTGGCAGCTATTCCGCACAATATTTCAGAGAACCAGTTAGTATTTACTGAAAATTCAAAATCCATGATGTCGGAATCCTTTAGAAATTTAAGAACCAACATTACTTTTATGTTAAAAGGAGATACTGCATCAAAAGTTATATTGGTTACGTCAACAATAGGTGGTGAGGGGAAAACATTTTGTACCCTAAATATTGCACAATCGTTCTGTTATTTACAATGTAAAGTGTTAATTATAGGACTTGATTTGCGCAAGCCAAGATTGCATTTAAGCTTTAACATCAAAAATGAAATTGGTATAAGCAATTACCTTGTAAAAAAGGCGAGCCTTGATTCCATCATTCATAAAACAGATATCAATAATCTTGATATTATTCCTTCAGGCCCTGTTCCTCCCAATCCGTCGGAATTAATATTAAGTCCTGAAATGGCCGAATGCCTTAGCGAACTAAAGAAACGATATCAATATATATTTTTAGATACAGCTCCATTAGGATTGGTAACCGATGCTGTAGATTTAATGAATTATTCCGATTTGAATATTTATGTAATGCGTGAGGGATTTACACAAACAAGTTCCTTAGATTTCGCAAATGAGTTTTATGAAAATCGTGGTATAAAAAATATGGGAATTATCCTAAACGATACCACATTTACAGGAGCCAAATACGGTTATGGTTATGGTTATGGTTATGGTTATGGTTACGGTTATGGTTACGGTTACGGTTACGGTTATGGTTACGGTTACGGTTATGGTTACGGTTATGGTTATGGTTACTATGCTGAGGATGAAAAAAGCCGAAAAGGCAAATCTATAATTAGCCGCCTAAAAAATATTTTCAAAAATTAATGCGTAGAAAAATAGGGGTCATTGGTTTAGGTTACGTAGGATTACCTTTAGCCGTTGAGTTTGGAAAAAAACTTAACACTGTTGGTTTTGATATTAATCAAAATCGTGTGGATGAGTTAAACAATGGCTTTGACAGAACATTAGAAATAGAAGACGAAGATTTAATACAAGTTCTATCGAATAAAAGTGAAGAGGCCAGTTTTATGTGCACCACCCGATTGGATGAAATTAAAGACTGTAATTATTACATTGTTACCGTTCCCACCCCAACCGATAAGAATAACCGCCCCGACCTAACACCTTTGTATAAAGCAAGTGAAACAGTGGGCAAAGTTTTAAAAAAAGGAGATATCGTTATTTATGAATCAACGGTATATCCGGGGGTAACCGAAGATGAGTGTATTCCTGTTTTAGAAAGGGTTTCGGGATTAAAATTTAACATCGATTTCTTCGCAGGGTATTCTCCTGAAAGAATAAATCCGGGAGATAAAGAACATACAGTTACTAAAATATTAAAAGTAACCTCGGGTTCAACCCCCGAAATTGCAGAAAAAGTAGATGATTTGTACCGCACTATTATAGTTGCCGGAACTCACAAAGCCACATCCATTAAAGTAGCTGAAGCTGCCAAGGTTATTGAAAATTCGCAACGCGACATCAATATAGCCTTTGTAAACGAACTTTCAAAAATCTTTAACCTAATGGGAATCAATACCAATGATGTGCTGGAGGCAGCAGGTACCAAATGGAATTTTCTGAAATTTAAGCCCGGTTTGGTTGGCGGACATTGCATTGGTGTAGACCCTTATTACTTGGCACAAAAAGCGCAAGAAGTTGGCTATCACCCTGAAATCATTCTAGCCGGCAGAAGATTAAATGATAGCATGGGAGCCTACGTTGCCAACGAAACTATCAAATTGATGATCAAAAAAGATATTAAAGTAAAAGATGCTAAAATATTGGTTTTAGGATTTACTTTCAAGGAAAATTGCCCGGATGTAAGAAATACAAAAGTTATCGATATCATCAATGAATTAAATACCTTCCATGTTAGCCTAACGGTTGTTGATCCATGGGCAGCACCGGCAGAAGTAAAACATGAATATGATTTAGTTACCCAAAAAGAATTATCTGCTCAGAGTAAATTTGATGCCATAGTCATGGCAGTTGGGCATAATGAGTTTAAAGCTTTAAATATTCTTGAGTATCTTAATCCAAACCATGTAATTTTTGATGTAAAGGGATTACTGGATAGAAGTTTAGTTGACGGAAGCCTTTGATTTGGCTTAGAGTTTAATTTGGCTTGCCTCAAAAAATGCATGAGGACAATAATAACAAGCAGTCCCAAAGTAAATATGCCAACCAATCTACAAGTTTTTTAAAAAAAAGCAATCAAAAACCTTGCAGAAAAAAACAATTTATTTGATAAGTATATTTTGGCAAATTTTCCTCTAAAACTAAAGTATCGGGTGAAGGTGCGGTGGGTTTGGTAAAAAGGCGGGGGTGAGATGGATTAAGCTTGGGAGCATCTTTTTACCTTGATTTTTTGGTTCTTTTTCATCTAAGGAAAAAGAACAGAAACTCAATCATTAAATCATTCCTCAAGCTAGCGAAATTTTAATATGTTTTGTGTCTCTTCTTTTTTGCTTGCCCAAAAAAGAAGCAAAAAAAGGCACCAACAAAACCAACTTCAAAATTTTACAAAAGTGCAGTTGAAATCCAATGTTAGTATATAAAATTTTGCAGTTCGCTCTTTTGTTGAATCCCAACCGCACCCATACGGATGCTGTCGTTCGGTCGATTATTTATATTTATAGTGAGTTATCTTTTAATAAATAATTCACTTTTTGAGGTTCGACTAATTATTAAACTAAAAATATTGTCTTAGGTAAAATTCATTATTAAAAAAATTATTTCCCTTCTCTGTAAACACAAAACTTCTAAACCCTAAAATGAAAATACTAATTACCGGCGGTGCAGGATTTATAGGCTCTAACCTTACAGCAGCATTACTAAAAAACGAAAGTATTTCTTTAGTTAGGGTTTTTGATAATTTAGCTACCGGCCATTTAAGTAATCTTTCTGAATTTAATTCCAATCCAAAATTTCAGTTTATAGAAGGTGATATTAGAAATCCGGAAGATTGCAATAAAGCATGTGAAGGAATAGATGCCATTAGTCATCAAGCGGCGTTAGGTTCGGTTCCAAGAAGTATCAACGACCCTTTAACGTCGCACGATGTAAACGTTAACGGATTTTTAAATATACTGGAAGCAGGCAGAAATAACAATATCAAGCGGATAGTTTATGCGTCCTCCTCCTCGGTTTACGGTGATTTGACAGATTCGCCAAAAGTGGAAAATAGAGTAGGAAAAGTTTTATCACCTTATGCCGCCACCAAAATGGCTAACGAATTATATGCAGAGGCCTATGCCAAAAACTACAATATGACCCTTATCGGATTTCGGTATTTTAATGTATTTGGGCCCAAGCAGGATCCTGAAGGACCTTATGCTGCCGTTATTCCATTATTTGTTAAAGCAGCCCTCAATAATGAAAGTCCTTTAATAAACGGTGATGGAACCATTACCCGCGATTTTACACCGGTTGAAAATGTGGTTCAAATCAATATCAACGGATTAACCCTGCCCTTAGAATCCTTAAAACACGAAGTGGTAAATGTAGCCTGTGGCAACACCACCAGCTTAAACGACCTGTGGCAAATGATAAAAACCATCAGCAAAGCTACTAGCGATGCAACCCACGGCCCAAACCGAAAAGGCGATATTCTGTTTAGCCTGGCGGATATTACAAAAGCGAAGGAATTATTGGCCTATAAAGAACAATTAAACATTACGGAAAGCTTAAAAAACACAATAGATTGGTATATGAAAGGTTGAGGCTGAGGCTGAGGTTAATCAAACCCCAAACCCCCAAACATTCCAACCTCCCAACCTCCATACCTCCAAACCTTCCAACCTCCCAACCCCCAAACCTCCAAACCCCCAAACCTCCAAACCTCCAAACCTCCCAACCCCCAAACCTCCCAACCCACATGAACCACGACGAAGCCATCAAAGAATGGGATCTCACCATTGAGCCTCAAAATTCTTTATTCAAACTCAATCTAAAAGATGTTTGGAGATACAGGGATTTGCTGGGTTTATTGGTAAAACGCGATTTCGTTTCGTTTTATAAGCAAACCATACTTGGGCCACTTTGGTTTTTTATTCAGCCTTTATTTACCACCATTACTTTTGTTTTTATTTTTGGAAACTTGGCAGCTATTAGCACCGATGGTTTACCTCAACCCTTATTTTATATGGTTGGCATTGTGGCATGGGGTTATTTTGCAGAGTGTTTAACCAAAACATCCACCGTATTTAAAGACAATGCCAACATCTTTGGTAAGGTATACTTTCCTCGATTGATAATGCCATTGAGCATTGTGGCCAGCAATTTAGTTAAACTCGGGGTTCAATTTATTATGCTCATTTTGCTTTTTGTTTACTTTATCCTTTTCAAAGATTACAATCCCCATATATCAGCCTACCTGCTTTTACTTCCTGTTTACTTAATATTAATGGCTTGCTTAGGATTGGGCCTCGGAATGATTATTTCAGCACTTACCACCAAATACCGCGATTTATCTTTTTTAGTTTCTTTTGGCGTACAATTATTTATGTATGCTACCCCGGTAATTTACCCTATGAGTGCCGCCCCCTTAAAATATAAATTTATAATTGGCCTAAATCCTATGGCTCCTATTATCGAAGGATTAAGGTTTTCCTTATTAGGCAAGGGAGATTTTTCGGCGACCTCCTTACTTTATACCGTCTGTTTTACATCGATTGTTCTCATACTTGGAACCGTAATTTTTAATAAAGTGGAGAAGAGTTTTGTGGATACCGTCTGAGGTTGAGGTTAAGGTTGAGGTTAAGGAAATTATGAAATATTTAAGTTTTGAAGACATGCCGGTTTGGAAATTAGCGATGGACATAGCTAAACAAATATTTGATATTACAGTTTCATTGCCAAGAAGCGAAGATTATGGCTTAACAAGTCAAATAAGAAGGTCCGCAGTTTCAATTTCTGCTAATCTTGCTGAAGGTTTAGGAAGAGAAACCGAACCTGACAAAAAGAAATTTTATATTATTTCCAGAGGCAGTGCCTTCGAAACAAAAAGCCATTTAATCTATGGTAATTTGGTTAATTATTTTACTAATGAACAAGTTAAATCGATCACTGTGCAAATTGACAATCTGATACACGAACTTAACAAACTAATTAAATCCTTAAACAACCGTCCTCAACCTCAGCCTCAGCCTTAACCTCAACCTCAACCTAATTAAACAAATTGAAGAAAACATTATTACCTTGAATAATCAATTGGTAATTCTGGACAATAATGTTGCAGATTTTTATGAAGTTGAAACAAAAAGGATTAATGAAGCGGTAAAAAATAATCCTGAAAAATTCCCTGAAGGCTATATAGTAGAAGTAAGCCCAAAAGATTGGCTTTTAATGAAGTCGAAATTTTCGACTTCATTAAAAGGAGGTAAAACGAAAGCACCTAAAGCCTTTCCTGAAAAGGGGCTTTATATGTTGGCTACTATTTTAAAAAGCCCACGTGCAACCCAGGCAACACTTGCCATTATTGAGGCATTTGCCAAAATAAGAGAATTAGGAAGAAATATTAATCAATTATCTGCTATAACTAATGAAGAACAAAAACAACCTATTATGCAAAGAAGTGGAGAATTGATTGCAGAAATTTTTGAAAATGACCTATCTTTAACTGGAACTGAAACAACCTTTGAACTTAATTTTGCAGTGCTAAAGTTTAAACATACAGTTAAAAAAGGTAAAAAGTAGTAAGACTAAGGCTGAGGTTAAGGTTGAGGTTAAGGCTAAGATTAAGGAAATTATGAAATATTTGAGTTTTGAAGACATGCCGGTTTGGAAATTAGCGATGGACATAGCTAAACAAATATTTGATATTACAGTTTCATTGCCAAGAAGCGAAGATTATGGCTTAACAAGTCAAATAAGAAGGTCCGCAGTTTCAATTTCCGCTAATCTTGCTGAAGGGTTTGGAAGAGAAACCGGACCTGACAAAAAGAAATTTTATATTATTTCCAGAGGCAGTGCCTTCGAAACAAAAAGCCATTTAATCTATGGTAATTTGGTTAATTATTTTACTAATGAACAAGGTAAATTAATCACTATACAAATTGATAATCTGATACACGAACTTAACAAACTAATTAAATCCTTAAACAACCGTCCTCAACCTCAGCCTTAACCTCAGCCTTAACCTCAACCTCAGCCTTAACCTCAACCTTAACCTAATTAAACAAATTGAAGAAAACATTATTACCTTGAATAATCAATTGGTAATTCTGGACAATAATGTTGCAGATTTTTATGAAGTTGAAACAAAAAGGATTAATGAAGCGGTAAAAAATAATCCTAGTATTTGAAATCACCTATTCGGTATCAAGGTTTATCAAGAATAGAAGACCTTGAATATCCTGAAGAAGCATTGCGAGAAGCCATATTGAATGCCATTGTGCATAAAGATTATACCGGCACTACCATTCAATTGAGTATTTATGATGATAAACTAATTTTATGGAATGAAGGCAAACTACCCGAAGATTTGAATATTAACAACTTAATGGGAAACATCCTTCGCGACCACGAAATAAAAATATAGCAGAACTATTTTTTAGGGCAGGATTTATTGAAGTATGGGGCCGCGGCATAGCTAAAATAAATAATGCAATGAAAAACGCAGGACTTCCAAAACTTGAAATAGATGAATTTGCCGGAGGTATGCAATTAACCTTTTTAAACAAAAAAACTGATGAGCCTAAAAATGAGCCTAAAAATGAGCTTAAAAATGAGCTTAAAAACAGTCAAGAAAAGAGGTTTAAATTACTATTGGAATTAATAAATAGTAACAATCAGGTATCAATACCTGAACTTTCCATCCAAACAAATTCAAGCCAAACAACCGTAAAACGCGATATCCAACTACTCAAAGAAAGAAACTTTATTAAAAGAGTTGGCCCTCTTAGAGGTGGGCATTGGGAGATTGCAAAGTAACAACGTTATTTACAACCTCAACCCTTACCTTAACCTTAACCTTAACCTTAACCTCAACCTTAACCTCAACCTTAACCTTAACCTCAACCTCTTGCCTTCTTCTCCTGAAATAGTGCTGTACAATGATAGCAATTCATCTGAACCGACAGTAACGCATATTGAAGTTTGGGTTGAAGATGAAACAGTATGGTTAACACAAGCTCAAATGTCAGAGTTATTTAAGACCACCCGAAACAATATTACATTACATATTTCAAATATTTTTAAAGAAGGGGAGCTTGAAGAAAATTCAGTATGTAAGGATTCCTTACTAACTGCAAGCGATGGCAAAAAGTATAAAACAAAAAGGTATAATTTGGATGTAATTATTTCCACAGGTTATCGCGTAAAATCAAAGAGGGGTACACAATTCAGAATATGGGCTACAAATATTTTAAAAGAGTTTTTATTAAAAGGCCATGCTATACATCAAAGAATTGAGAGAGTTGAAAAGAAAATTAATGAGCATGAGCAAAAATTTGATTTACTTATACGAACCAATTTACCTCCAACTGAAGGTATATTCTTTGATGGTCAGGTTTTCGATGCATTTCAATTCGTCTCAGGATTAATCAAGTCAGCAAAAAAATCCATACATTTAATTGATAATTATATTGATGAAACAGTATTGGTAATGCTTTCGAAAGGGAAAGTCGCAGTTAAAATAAATATTTACACACAAAAAACGAATGATAAATTGAAATTGGACCTTGAAAAATTTGAAATACAGTATTCAAAAATAGCAATGCATACCTTTGATAAATCTCACGATCGATTTCTCATAATTGACGAATCAATTGTGTATCACTTTGGGGCATCGTTAAAAGACCTTGGTAAAAAATGGTTTGCTTTTTCCAAAATGGAAATACCAGCCAAAGAAATTCTTAAGCGATTAAGCTAAATACTCAACCTCAACCTTAACCTTAACCTCAACCTTAACCTCAACCTTAACCTCAACCTTAACCTCAACCTCAACCTTAACCTTAACCTCAACCTTAACCTCAACCTCAACCTTTGACAACAGCAATCAAAACCGAAAACCTCTCCAAAATATACCGCCTGGGAGAAATAGGCACCGGCACCATTAGCCGCGACCTGGAGCGTTGGTGGGCCAGGATGCGGGGCAAAGAAGACCCTTTGCTAAAAATAGGCCAAACCAACGACCGAGGCACTAAAGGAAAAGTGATTTTTTTATTACCTGTGGAATATTAATTTTACATTGGTATCATAAGTAACAAACGACATTTTTAATATAACAACCCAAACTTTTTCTGAAAGTTAATACCTAATTTGGGTTACTAAATATTTAAAACACATGCCTAGAAATATACGAATATTTAGGTTTTATATTTTTCTTCTATGCCAATGATCATGAACCAATACATGTCCATGTGCAATATGCCGAATACGAAAGTAAGGTTACATTTGTTTATGATAATGGGGCTTTAATATCACTCGAATTTGGAAATGTTTCCGGACGATCTCCAATTCCCAATCATAAACATAACGATATTATTAGTTTCCTTAAAGTGTATCATAATCATATCATTACCAAATGGCTTCAATTTTATGTTTATAAACAAAAAGTTAAAAGTGAAAAAATAAGTAAAAAAGTTAATCCATGAATACAGTTTTAGTCACCGGTGCTACTTATCTTGAGGCTTATAAGGTTAAAGTAGACTTTTCTGACAATACCTCTAGAGTTATTGATTTTGAAATATTTTTAAAAGAAAATCCACATCCGCAATGGGATAAATATAATCTCAAAAATCATTTCAAAAAATTTAAAATTGAAAATGGCAACTTGGTGTGGGGTCGTAATTGGGATTTAATATTCCCGATTTATAATCTTTATACCGGTAATATACTTAATCATTGCTGATAGCAATTATATTATTTCAATCACCATTGGATGTTATGAAATTTAAAGATGCTATGAAACAAAACCCAATGAACATTGATATATGAACATTGTTTATTCAATATTAATTTTTAAAAACCAAC